>NZ_JBIQFG010000053.1:0-16854 GCF_045369345.1 Ureibacillus sp. 179-F W5.1 NHS
AAATAGAGAAAGGTGAATTTGAGTTTCCTCAAATTCACCTTTCCCACTATTTGAAGCTAGTTATGTCCCAGCCTCTTATTTCTTTTTCGTTATTTCCTTTAAAGTTTGAAGAACAGCTTTAAAAGGTTGTTGTTGTCCGACAGAGAAAAAGTCTTTAAAGGGGTCTCCCACTGTCTTTAATCTTTCTAGAACAATAGGAATAGGGAATTGACTAGGATGTAACTTACTATTGACTTCGTGCCACTCGAGGGGTGTCGCAATTAACCCCTTTTCATTTCCTCGAGTCGAATAAGGGCTAATAATTGTTTTACCTTCTGCGTGCTGAATATAATCCAAATATAATTTATTTCCCCGATTTTTTTTCATACGTTCAATCGTAAACCAATTCGGGTTTTGTTGGACTAAAAATTTGCAAACAAATTCTGTGAAAATTCTTGTTTCATCAAAGGTAAAGGTATCCTTTGGCAATGGGATATAAATTTGCAATCCTTTTCCCCCGGAAGTTTTAACGAAGGACGTTAAATGAAATTTATCAAAAATAGCTTTCATTTGTTGGGCGGCTTCGATGGCTAATGAAAATTCATCAACAGAAGGGGGATCTAAGTCGAATACAATTTCCGTTGGACATGACGTATCGACTGTTTTAAACGGGATATGGAATTCGATAGCAAGTTGATTTCCTAACCATAATAATGTATTTAAACTATTACAAACGATATAGTGTATGTCCTCTTCTAATTTTGTCTCAATAAAGTCCGGTGCGTAGTCCGGTGCATTTTTTTGATAAAAACTTTCCCCTGGAACACCATGGGGGAAACGAATGGACGTTAATAAACGATTATTTAAAAAGGGTAAAATGTGGGGTGCTACCTGTTGAAGGTAAAAAATAAAATCATCTTTTACTAAATTAAGAGATGGGAAAACAGGTTTGTCCGGATGGGTAATTTCCACTTTTTCTGGTATTGGATTGAGTTGACGCAGCATGTTTCTCCAGTTTATTTCAGTTGGGTCTGCATCAAATCGAAAGGAATGAAAGCGCGGTTCCCGAAGCTTCCTACCATCGAAATCAATACATGCGATATTCACACATATAGAAGGGGGAAGTTGCCAAGTTGTTGATGTAATTTGATTTCCCTCCCCTTGAAAAAAGCGGGCTAAAGTTTGAAATTCCTCATCACTAAGTCCATGGCGAAAGGTTGTAATTTCTTCTAATTTTCCATTATGATAAACGGCCCCATTAAAAAATCCGTTCGTTTGATCAAATAAAGTTAAAATCACCGTTACAATGCGCCAATTCTTTTCCTTTAACCAATGGGATGAACGTTTCCCACTTTCCCAAACGCTCGTTTTCTTTTTGGCAATAAACCCTTCACCATTATATTGACGAATGTTTCCCCACAGTTCATCTTTATTGTCGTAAACGTCGATTAATTGAAGTGTTCCTTTTTCTTTATATGACGGTTTAGTTCCTAATGGTGACTTTTGAAATAATTTCGTTAACATCTTTTTTCTTTCCAATAGTGGTAACTGGGAAATATCTTTTCCTTCATATTGAAGTAAATCAAAGACGATAAAATTGCAAGGAAACCTTTCGCTCGCTTCGGAAATTGTTTTATATGTTCGAGTCTTCCCTCTAGATTGTACGGTTGAAAAATCACTTTTAAAATCGTTGACTAAATAAACGATTTCTCCGTCTAAAGTAAGCGGTAAATAAGGGGCAACTTGTTCTTTCATACGATTACAATAATGAATAATTTCAGGAAAATAAGTTGTTAATTCCTTTTCGTTGCGGCTCATTAAAATCGGGCCATTCGCATTCCACTCCAAAATACATCGAAAGCCATCATACTTTGTTTCATATTGCCATTCTTTACTGTCAGGGACAGTGTCAACGGCAGTTAATAGCATCGGTTTCATTTATAAAACCTCTTTTTCCTTTAGTTTTTGATTAAATGAATTGGTTATACATAGAAAACCAATGTTCTCAACATAATAAGCAAAAAAGTAGGTGAAAAAAATGCATACCGTTTGGAAAGGGAGTATTAGCTTTGGATTAGTAAATATCCCCGTAAAGCTTCATGCAGCAACTGAAAATAAAGATATTAAATTGCGCCAATTGCATAAGGAATGTCATAGTCCCATTAGTTATCAAAAGGTTTGTCCAGTTTGTGAGAAGGAAATAAAGAATGAAGAAATTGTAAAAGCCTATGAGTACTCGAAAAATAAATTTGTTGTGCTTGATGATGAGGAATTGGAAAAACTTCGGAAAGAAAATGAAGATAAATCAGTAGAAATTATTGAGTTTGTAAAGTTAGATGAAATTGATCCAATCTACTTTGAACGAAGCTATTTTATGGCACCTGACAGTGGTGGAGGAAAAGCTTATGCGTTATTAAGAAAGGCACTAAGTGATTCAGGGAAGATTGGAGTAGCGAAAATTACAATTCGTTCGAAGGAGCAACTGGCCATTGTTCGTGTTTATGGTGAAACATTATTAATGGAAACGATCCATTTTCCCGATGAAGTGCGTAGTGTAGCAGAAGTTCCGAACATACCAAGTGAAGATAAAATAGCTGATAAAGAACTGGATACAGCTTTGTTACTTATCGAGCAGCTAACAGCAAAGTTTGAGCCAGAGAAATATAACGATGATTACCGAACAGCGTTATTGGAATTAATTGAACAAAAGAAAAATGGCGAAGCTACCGTTGCAGCTGCTGAAAAAGAAACAGTCATTCCAGCTGATATGACTGATCTTATGTCGGCCCTTCAAGCATCCCTTGATAGAACAGCACCAACGAAAAAGAAAACAGTGACAAGAAAACGAAAAACAAAAGAGAAAAAAGAAGCGTAATGGAACGTAGGATAAGCAATGATCAATTGCTCCTCCTACGTTTTTAATTTTCAGAAACTTTCAAAAATGGTAATATAAATAAAAAAGAAGTGAGGGATATTACTTTGAAAAAAATTTTATTAACTGGTTTTGAACCATTCTTAGACTATAAAATAAATCCTACAATGGAAGTCGTTCAAAAATTAAATGGTCGTGTTATGAATGATTGGACAGTAGAAAGTTTTGTGTTGCCTGTTGATTTTCATGAATCTGAAAAACAAATTTTTGAAAAAATAAAAGAAGTTCAACCGGAAATTGTCGTTTCCCTCGGTTTAGCTGCAGGGAGATATAAAGTTACTCCAGAAAGAATTGCGATTAATATAAAGGACGGTGCGAAGGATAATCGAGGATTTGCCCCTCTAGATCAAGCGATTGATGTGAATGGTCCAGATGGTTATTTTTCCACTTTACCAATAAGAAAAATAACGAATCATTTGCAAGAATTGGGATTCCCAGCTGACATATCAAATAGTGCAGGAACTTACTTATGCAATAACATAATGTATTCCGTATTACATTATGTGCAAAATGAAAAGTTAAATTGTAAAGCTGGATTTATACATATTCCTGCCTCCCATGAATTAGCGATTCAACATGGGAACATCCCAGGTTGGTCTATAAGCGACTTAACAAAGGCAATTGAAGCAAGTTTAGACGTAATTACTCTTGAGGGGTAACCAATGATTCCTAAAATAATTATACAAGATAGGAAAGTTTGTTCTTTTCTATTTGGAGAAGAGATTAACGGAGAAACCTTTCAAATTGTTCGTGCCTTTGATCAATTTATAATAGAACGATATAAAAGAATTGTAATAGAATCGGTACCAAGCTATCACATGGTAACAGTTTTTTTTAACAAATCAATCGTCCATACAAAGGTATTACAAGAAATAATCGAAGCGTGGAATACCTATTCTATTCATCTCCAGTTTAAAGAGTCCAGGAAAGTAACAATCCCTGTATGTTATGAAACACCTTTTTCATTAGATTTGGCAAGGGTGGCTTTTGTCAATAACTTAACAATCGAAGAAGTCGTGGAGATGCATTGTGAATCGAACTATACTGTGTTTTTAATTGGATTCTTACCTGGCTTTCCCTATTTAGGGGGGCTACGGGAGGAAATATATTGCCCAAGATTAGACGTACCGAGACGATTTGTGGAAAAGGGGAGTGTCGGAATAGGTGGCAAACAAACAGGAATTTACCCAATCGATTCTCCAGGTGGTTGGAACATTATTGGAAAGACGCCTATTCCGCTGTTTGATTTAAATCGAACGCGTCCTTTTCTATTGCAGGCAGGAGACCGGTTATCCTTTAAGAGCATTACAATGGAGCAATTTCAAGAAATAGAGTACCAATTGAAAGAGGATTCAAATGCAGTTATAGAATCTTTTTTAGAAAGTTAGGATGGAGAAAAATGAAGCCATTATTGAAAGTTGTCCGTAAGGGGGTATTTAGTTCATTACAAGATAATGGACGTTTTGGCTATAGGCGATTCGGTATACCGACAGCAGGTCCAATGGATCGATTATCCTTTCAATTAGGCAACAAAATCGCAGAAAATACGAAGGGAAATGCAGCTTTAGAAATATTTTATGGTGGGATGACCTTTCAATCCGTTGCCACCCATGAGTATATATTGGTTGGTGCTAATATGAATGCAACCGTCAATGGTAGTGGAATTGAACCTTGGAAAACGTTTGTTTTAAAGGAAGGGGATCTTTTAAAACTAAAATTTAGTCCAGAGGGAGCGATTGCTTATTTAATTCCATTAGGTGGTTTTAAAGGAGAGGAAATGTTAAATAGCCAGTCTACCTATCTTAAAGCTGGTATCGGTTGTCCTGTGATGGAAGGCATCATTTTATATGGTGAGAACCTTCCTCCAAACAAATATCGTAAAGGTTTATATCCAAAATGGATTCCTTCCTTCTCAGATGCAAAAGAAGTAAGGGTTGTAGTGAGCCATCACATTCATTATTTCAAGGACCAAGATATAGAGCGCTTTTTTAGTTCAAACTATCAATTGTCTGCGGGCGACCGAATGGGCTATTGCTTAAAAGGTCTTCCGATACATACAAATAGAAAGGTAGATTTACTATCAGAACCGACGATGTTCGGAACAATCCAAGTACCGCCAAATGGACAACCAATCGTTTTAATGGCAGATGCACAAACGGTTGGTGGTTATCCAACTATTGGGAAAATTGTAGAAGAAGATTTGTGGAAAGTGGCGCAGCTTCGGATTGGAGATTGTATTTCATTTAGGAAGGAGACTTTCGATGGAAAAGCCATTTACGATTGATATCAATTGTGACTTAGGAGAAAGCTTTGGCATTTATAAAATAGGGAATGACGAAGAAATGATGAAGTATGTTTCCTCTGTTAATATAGCTTGTGGATTTCATGCTGGCGATCCATCGACAATGAGAAAAACGGTAAGCTTGGCATTACAAGCAGGAGTGGCGATTGGTGCTCATCCTGGATTTCCTGATCTACAAGGATTTGGTAGAAGGGAGATGAATATTTCTCCAGCAGAAATATATGATATTACTTTATATCAAATAAGTGCTTTAAAGGGATTTATAGAAGCGGAAGGAGGGTCTTTACATCATGTAAAACCCCATGGAGCTCTTTATAATTTAGCTGCAACTAACGGAGAAGTAGCGGAAGCGATTGCAAGGGCAATCTTTCATTTAGATAAACAGTTGATCTTATACGGCTTAGCCGGAAGCAGACTAATTAGTGAAGGAAAAAAGCTAGGATTACAAATAGCTAATGAAGGATTTGTAGACCGAACATATAATGTTAAGGGCCAGTTAACTCCACGGACGAATCCAAATGCAACGATTACTTCAGAGGAACTTGCACTTAAACAAGTAATGAAAATAGTGAAGGAACAGAAAGTAGTGGCAACAACTGGGGAAGAGGTGTCCGTTGAAGTGGATACCATATGTATTCATGGAGATGGAGAAAAGGCTGTACAATTTGCTAAAATGTTACAACGCCAACTAACGAACAATCAAATATTGATCGATTCCATAAAAAAAGATGGCTCTAACTAAGAGTCCATCTTTTTTTATTTATTCAAAATCTAATTTATAGTCATCATCTTGAATCATTTTTAGTTTCTTTTTAAATAAGTAGATGAAGAACAAGTTCAATATGAAAGGTAAAATGAGAAACATACTTAACATGATGGCGATGTTTGAAGCAGACCAACCACCATTGGCTAAGTTAATGTAGTTTAAAGGACCAACTAAACCGGATAAACCAAATCCGGCACTGTAAGGCGTCCCTTGCACATTTAGTATACCTGCTAATGCGCCAAGTATAGCGGCTGTAATAAGCATAGGAAAAGCAATAGTAGGTTTCATAAAGAAATTACGCATTTGAATCTTCGGTGAACCTAATACGTGGGCTAAAGCTGTGCCAAGGGAATTTGCTTTAAAGCTAGCAAAACATAAGCCCATACCGACTGCAACAATTCCTAAGTTAGCTGCCCCAGAGCCAATACCTGAAAGCATGATGACTGTTGCCACTCCGACTGTTGAAATAGGAGACAAAATAATAATTCCAAAGACGACAGCAATTAATGCTCCCATCACGACAGGCTGCAAATTCGTTAAATAAGCAACTCCTTCTCCAACTAGTCCTGCACCTGACCTTACATATGGCAAAATGCTATATCCGATCATCCCAGGAAACGTTACGGTTAACATAGGAACAAGAAGGATGGAGTATTCTTTCAGTCTTTCACCAATTAACTGAACAAATAGTACAGATAGTGCAGCTGTAAGTCCCGCATTAATGACGACTCCTATTCCGCTAATCGTGAATAACCCTTCTGCTGTTTTACTAACAACGCCACTTCCTACCATCGTAGCGATGCCAACACTAGCAGTTTGAATAGGCGTTAATTTAAACTGCATTCCTACTAATATACCAACTAAAATAGGTAGCATACTCATTACAATTACAGTAGCATCAAGCAAATGTTGGAGAGTAGGAACATACGGAATGATTAACTTTAGTATTTCTCCAAGTAGCGCATTGGGTATAAGGGCACAAACGATTGCAATACTGACTCCATTTAATAGTTTACTTATAAAATCCTTCATAGCAGTAGCCTCTTTCATGTAAATTGAATTTTTAAATAACTTTTCAATCATTATATATAGTCAGAAAACGAAGAGCAATAGAAAAAATTTAACGATTCAACGCGTTGAACTGTTAAAGCTTAGAGACACCTTAAACGAGAGAAATAAAAAAATTTATGAAAAACCCCTAACTTGGAAAATTTAAAGAAAAAGTATAGTTATAAATGATGTATAAAAGGATAAATTCCCTCAATCAGGGGAAAATAGGAGGGAAAAGGATACAATAAAAAGGAGTGAGCATATGAAATTATTAAAATCGATGTTGACTATCCTGTTACTTTTAGGTGTTTTATATGCATGTAACGATGGTGATCAGGATGAAATCATTACAGATACAGGGAAAGATACTGTGAATGATACAGCGAATAATAACGCTGATCAAAATAATGGAACGGATCAAAATGCAACAGATGATCAAAATGAGGGAGAGGAACATGTTGATACACCATACAACTTTACCCATTTTGATTTAGATGTAGAGTATGACAATGACATTTCCTACGATGTGGAATATGCCAATGATCAAAAGGGCATGTCAGCAGAGTTTGAAGATGAACGAAATAATGTTCACGCTGAAGGGGATGACGCTTATAACAAAATTGTGAAATATTTAGAGCTGCTAACGTTTAATGCAAACACAGAGGATGAAGAAGTATTAAGCCAAGTCATCACCGCCTTTGATTTAGATGAAAACTATACTTCCTTCGAACTGGAAGTGAAGTTCAATAACGGTGAAGTAAAGCGATATAATTTTACGAATCAATAATGGTATGCTGTATTGGGAGATGTACTCTTCTAATACAGCTTTTTTATTTGTTTCCATGTAGCCAAAATTATATATTAAAACTAACTATACATAAAAGGAGCATATTTAAATGAATGTTTTATTATTGTTTGGTGGAATTTTAGCATTTTTAGGTGTAGTACTTGGTGCGTTTGGTGCCCATGCATTGAAAGATAAATTTGCAGAACCGCGATACGAGGAAGTATGGAATACAGGTGTCCAATATCAAATGTATCACGCCCTAGGATTAATTTTAATCGGGATTTTATCAATGGATTCCTTACTAGGCGCATCCAACTTATTATCCTGGGCAGGTTATTTGATGTTCACTGGAGTTATTTTCTTCTCAGGTAGTTTATATGTGTTAGCTGTAACAGGAGTGAAAAGATTAGGAGCAATTACACCACTTGGTGGATTGTTATTTTTAGCAGCATGGGTTTTATTTATTCTAGAGGTTATTTCATAAATAAAGGAACATGAAAAAGACCGGCTTGATTAAGTCGGTCTTTAGCCTTCTATATCATTTTTCCTTCGTAAATACTAAACACTTATAACACAATTAATTTAGAAATATTACTTCATCATCAACATTTACCATACCATTTCGTTCAACTTTTGCCCAAACACCAAACATTGCCGAATGATTATTTACTAAGGTTTTCAAAATACGAGCATCTTGTTTTAATTCTTCTTGAGAATTGTTTACCATGACACACCTTTGAAGGGGAGCAACAATTTTCAAGGTAACACTTTCTCCGACTTGAATTAGCCGATCCACCCATTCATCTTCAAAGTACCCTGTTGTTTCTGTTTCAATTAACAAGTTTGCTCGAAAGCGACGAGGGTCAACTGTTTCCCCTAAATCCTTACTTAACATGTTTAACGAAGAGGTTGTGATGATACTAATTGGTCCTTCATCAAAATGTGAAATTGACTCTTCTTTTGATAAGTTTACTTGAAACCCTAACAACTCACTTAATGCTTCATGCACCTTTTTTTGGTCACCTCGATATACAGTCCCATCGGGCATTGTTAAAATGGGAATTTCCCCCTCATATCTAGCTTTATAGCGAAATAAATCGTCCATTTTTTGAAAACGTCGGGTAGTCTTACCACTACCAAATTTTCCACTCTCATTTCTAATTGCCCATAAACGGTCACCAAGGATGCCTCGACTATCAACTAAGGCGGAAGATAAAGACTCACCTAAAATGGATTTTACAGGAAACCTATTGATTTCTTTAACTCTCCCTAAATGTTCAATTTTTTGTTTCAAAGTTGATCCCCCTGTATTGAATGTTAATACAAATTAACTCTCTTCGAATTTGAATTTATTAAATTATTTCTTTTTCTTCTTCAACTATTGTAGCCGTTCATTGAAAAACCTTTTCTCAAAAATGGACAACGATTAATTTCTGATTATCTTTCATGAACTTTTTCGCCTTGTACCCATACTTGTTGAATGTTTTCCGGGCGTGCTAAGTACATTATTTTTTGGAAGATATCCTCTAAGTCATTATTGAAAATCGGAAGCTTTGCTGATGGGAGCGTCGTGTTAATTATTTGCACATCCCAAGCGTAATTTTCTTCAATGCGCCCAACTGGTAAGCTTAACGCTTCACCACCACCAGCAGTAGCGAAATAAAATGCCTCACTAGTTGTAATACGTGAAGAAGAAACTCCCCGTTTGTCGGCGGATATCGTTGTATCGACTCCTTCTTCTAACATTCTAGCTGCAATTACCGCCTGTCTTACATTATCAAAGAGACTAGGGGAGAAGCCACCGGAGATGTCTGTACCTAAGCCAATCTCAATGCCTAAATCATGCAAATGACGGGCTGGTAAAACCCCATTTGAGAAGAACACATTGGAAATGGGACAGTGGGCAACGGCGGTACCTGTAGAGGCAAATAGTTTAGCATCTTTATCGGCTAAAAAGTTACAATGGGCCATTACAGCTTTTTCTTGTAACAAACCGAAATCATTTAAGGCGAAGGCATCGTGTTTATGGAATCGTTCAATCGCATACCCATGTTGCCAGTCGCTTTCACTACAATGGGATTGGATATGGGTATTATATTTAGCTGCCAATACCCCTAATCCTTTTAATGCCTCGTCCGTACAACTTGGAATAAAACGGGGAGTTACGACAGGATAAACCCCTTGCTTTGTTTGTTCGTTTAGCTCTTGGACGGCAATGATAAACTCTTCCGTTTCTTTTAACGCGATTTCCGTACTTTCATCTCGATAATATTCAGGACATTGATCCGGATTATCCATGACGACTTTTCCAACAAGTCCTCTTTGCCCTAATCTTGCGCAAATTTGAGCTAACAACAAACTGGACTCCTTATGTATTGATGCAAAATATAGGGCAGTAGTAGTTCCATTTGCTAGCAATGTTTGTACTAAGTCTTCATAAACCGATTGGGCAAAGTTTATATCCGAAAATTTCGATTCAATAGGAAAAGTATACGTATTTAACCAGTCATAAAGAGGAAGATCGAGGGCTGTTCCAG
Organism: Ureibacillus sp. 179-F W5.1 NHS; assembly: GCF_045369345.1. Lineage (NCBI taxonomy): Bacteria > Bacillati > Bacillota > Bacilli > Caryophanales > Caryophanaceae > Ureibacillus > Ureibacillus sp. 179-F W5.1 NHS. The sequence continues at coordinate 10,354 of NZ_JBIQFG010000053.1, forward strand.
CTTGAGCCCATTGTGGGGCGTGGACATGTAAATCAATAAACCCAGGTAATATATATTCCCCGTCTAATAAACGGTGAAAATTGTCTTTCCCTTCATATTCCCTAAGTAAAGTAACGTACTGCTCTTCTTCGGGAGAGACCGTTTTAACAATCATTCCTTTTTCATTAATGCAAAATAAATAGTCTTTTAAAATGCCTACTTCTTCAAAGGTTTTACTTGTAAACGCCGTTCCTTGAAATACATGTGCATAATTCCCCATTCAATATTCCTCCTCTAAACCCAATTTTTTGAAATATTTTATTGATATTATAAGGATAATGGGAATTGAAGTCTATTAGAAATTAGTCAACATATGGATAACTATTGTCAGCGGCTATATATAGGAGAATATAATTTAGAAAATTACTTAAATGTGTATTCGTAACAAAGTGTATGAATTAGGGTATTATTTATAGTAAGAAATTATTATAAGGACGTGTCATCATTGTTGAAAGAAATTTATGCGGATTTACATATTCATATCGGCAGAACGGAAAGTGGACGGGCAGTAAAAATAACAGGAAGCAGAAATTTAACGTTACAGAACATTTTACAAACGGCTACTTCCCGAAAAGGATTGGACTTAATCGGTATTATTGATTGTCATTCACCAGAAGTAATTGAAGAAATAGAACTATTGATTAGAGAAGGAAAAGCAACCGAGCTGTTAAATGGGGGAATTCGATACGAAAAGACAACGCTAATACCAGGAGCTGAAATTGAAATTTACGATGAAAATTGTCACGGACCAATCCATGTATTAGCTTATTTTCCAACAATCGAAAAGATGAAAGTTTTTTCCCGATGGTTAAGTAGTCAATTAAAAAACATCCATTTAAGCTCCCAACGGGTTTATTGCAGTGGGCGTACGTTACAGCAGAAAGTTCATGAATTAGGGGGATTATTTATACCAGCCCATGTGTTCACTCCCTTTAAAAGTCTTTATGGTAAAGGAGTAAAAAAGAGTTTAACAGAGGTGTTCGATCCCCGATTAATTGATGGCATTGAATTAGGATTAAGCTCGGACACTTATATGGTAAAAGGAATGAGTGAACTTGCCCCCTATACTTTTGTGACAAATTCGGATGCCCATTCTTTAGGAAAGATTGCCCGTGAATATCAAAAAATGCGAGTTGCTGATGCCAATTTTGAAGAATTAAAATTAGTCCTTCATCAACAAGAGGGCAGGACTATTATAGAAAACTTCGGTTTAAACCCGTTATTAGGGAAATATCATGAAACTGTATGTGCCAATTGTGGTGAACAAATAATAGAGGAGACAGAAGGAAGATGTCCTTATTGCGGGAAGGAACAGTTCATAAAAGGGGTATCAAAACGGATAAAAGAATTAACAGATGCGCCGTCATTGCAAATAGAAAGACCTCCCTATACCCATCAAGTCCCTTTAGATTTTATTCCTGGAATTGGGCCGAAAACGATCGAAAAAATGTTAAATGCTTTTGGAACAGAAATGAATATTTTACACAAAGTAACGGTGGAAGATTTAGCGAAGGTCATTCCTGAAAAATTAGCCTATACCATTGATCTTGCTCGGAAAGGAAAAATAGGTATAACGGTCGGTGGTGGAGGGGTTTACGGAAAAATCGAATCAAATTAATGGGAAATAAAAAACAAGCTACTTGTTTAAGACGGGGAATCTTAAACGTAGCTTGTTTTAAAGGGATGTATGTCACTTGGACATATATTTTATAGCAAATTGGGGAATTTGTGGTTTTGGGATTACCTTTACCACAAAAATTTGCTAGGGGATACGTTATTAATATAGACAACTTTTCTCCATTTCATATCATGAAACTGGATTTTTTTTATCGCTCCATTCAAGTCCTTCGAAGAAACGATATACTTCTTCAAATACAAGTTCTTTTTCTTTATCAAGGGTTAAAATATGCCCTGAATTGATAAAACTTTTAACGGACTTAATGCGAGATTTTACAGAGTTATATATTAAGTCAGCACTTTGACAATAATAATCGTCATCACGAAGTCCACGTAAAATGTGAACCGGAGTTTGAATTTCTGGAAGTTTAGCACTTGTTTCATTAATCATACCTTGTAAATATTCTAAAGAAGGCATGCGGAATTTTTTTGCCAACTCTTGAGGTTGATCCGCTTGTTCATCATATGTGCCGGCTAATTTTTTATATTTAATCGTATAGTCGATAATTCGTTCTTGTAAACTATCTACACTTTTTGCTAAAGCAGGAGCTGACATTGTAACGATTGCTTTTGTAGGACGTTCTTCACCTAATTTTAAAGAGAAGATGCCACCAAGGGATACACCGGCTACGGCGATTTCTTCATAGCCTCGTTTTTTTAACTCGTCATACCCTTCTAATGCACTGTTCCACCATTCGATTGGATTTGTTTGGATCAGTGTATTTGGGTCACCACCATGTCCTTTATATAATGGTGCATGTACAGTATAGTTACGGTCGGATAAATATCTTCCTAATCGTTTTACGTCGTTTGTGTTTCCTGTAAAACCATGAAGTAAAAGAACGGCTCGATTACCTTTCTCAATCGTAAATGGTTTTGGAGGAATGATTTTCATTTTAATAGACTCCTTTAATATTTAGTTGTGACAAACATGAGAATTTTTTAGGCAAAGTGTTGTTTTTTTATTTAAAATTTGATATGCAAACTTGATGTTTAACATTATTATAGTGTTAACAATACATAAGTACAATTTATTGTTTTTATCATAATCATTCCAAATAGTTATCAATTAAAGAGAGGGATACGAAATGGAAATTCAGCAGCTCGAATATTTTAAAACAGTAGCAGAAATGCAACATATGACCCATGCGGCAGAAAAGTTAAATATATCACAACCTGCATTAAGTAAATCCATCTCAAATATTGAACAAGAAATTGGGGTACCTCTATTTGATCGGCAAGGCCGTTCAATCAATTTGAACCGTTACGGCAAGCTGTTTTTAAATAGTGTAGATATCATTTTAGAGGAGTTTGAAAAAGCAAAGGAAGAAATCGGTGGGTTAGTGATGCCCGGGTTTGGTGAAGTAGCCTTTGGATTTATTCATACCCTTGGAATGGAAGTTGTACCAGAATTAATGGCCCACGTTCCAGAAAGATATCCAAATATGAAATTTACCTTAACACAAGCTGCCTCCTATAATTTGTTAAAGTGGTTGGAGGAAGGTCAAATTGATTTATGCTTATCCCAACGGATTACTTCGAAAACGATTGAAATTGATTGGATTGAGCTATGGAGTGAGGAACTATTTGTAATTGTTCCGAAAAATCATCGCTTTGCCAACAGAGAGTCCATTAAGCTTGAAGAAATTAAAGACGAACCTTTTATTTCGATTAAACGGGGGAACGCTTTAAGACTTATTGTTGATAAATTTTTTAAAGAAGCCGGCATTACAACGAATATTACCTTTGCAGCTGAAGAAATGCATACCGTTGCCGGGTTCGTTGGAGCTGGTTTAGGGGTTTCGTTAATTCCGAATGTGAAGGGGTTAAATGATTATAATGTTTGTAAAATCCGTGTTAGTGAGCCGATCTGCGAAAGGAAAATAGGCGTTTCGTGGGCAGCTAATCGGTATTTGTCACCTGCAGCAAATCAATTTAAAAATTATTTAGTGGAATATTTTAAGGAAAAGTAATGGGTAACTTATATTAAATATAGTTAAAGGTGTAGATTATGTTGGTTCATAATTATGAGACGTTCGAAAAATTATTGAAGGATCATTCCCATTTATTCCATAGAGATGAAATCGAAGCTGCTTTGAAATTTTATGTCCTTGCTTTAAGTGGGGATGTTCATGCGATGTTAGAGATTGCTACCGTTTATCGTCATATGGAACACTACAGTGATTCAGTGCATTGGTTAACAGAAGCAGATCACTTGGGACATTTACAAGCGGCGTATGAGCTGGGGAATAGTTATTTTGAAGGATTAGGCGTGGAAGAAGATTATAAGATGGCATTCGAATACTATAAAAAAGCAGCTGAAAAAGGGCACGCAGATGCAGCCAATAATTTAGCTGATATGTATTTAAACGGTGAAGGGGTTTCCATGAACGAAAAAGAAGCTTTACACTGGTTTACGTTCGCTGCATCCAAGGAAGTGGTGGAGGCAATGTATACCCTTGGCATTATGTATGAGCAAGGGATTGGTGTAAAAGTAGATAAGGAAACCGCCTTTCAATATTATTTTAAATCTGCTGAAGGCGGCTATGAGGAAGCTCAATATCGGGTAGGTTCCGTATTTTTAGATGGGTTGCTCGGTCAAGAACGGAATGTACCTGAAGCTTTACACTGGTTTGAACGGGCTGCTAAATCCCACCATATTGATTCCATTTATAATCTTGGCTTTTTATATGAAAATGGATTGGGTGTACTGAGGAATGGTAAAAAGGCACTTTATTATTACAAAAGGGCGGCGCTGCTTGGGGATTATCAAGCGAAATTAAATATCGCAACGATTTATGAATTAGGTTTGGATGTTCCAAAGGATAAAAAAGAAGCGAGTAAATGGCGAAAAGCTGCAATGCATCAAATGGATACTTCGGAGTAAAAAGAATGAGGAAAAGGGATTTCTTATTTTGAACAGTCTTTGTTTGTTAGATATTCATCTAATAGATAAGGGTACTTCAATTGAAAGAAATCTCTTTTTATATAGCAGACAATTTGTTCGACTTCCTTTGATGTGCTAAATTTGTAAAGGAAACTAAAACGTATGTAAAGTTAGACAACCAATATAAATTTTTGAACGATTAGGGAGTTGGCATTATGAAAACAGTTGTTGTTGTTGGGGGAGGAATAACTGGGTTATGTACGATGCATTATTTAATCCGCCAAGCTAAAGAAGGAGAGAAGGTACGTTATATTTTAGCAGAGAAAAATCCCTATTTAGGTGGCAAGATGCATAGCGTAGAGGAAAAAGGATTCATTATGGAAACTGGGGCAGATTCTATTGTAGCGCGACATCCTGGAGTACTTGAACTTATTTCTGATTTAGATTTTGAATCCGAATTAGTATATAACGAGACGGGTATTTCTTATATCCATACAAATAATGAATTACATGCTATTCCTGCAGGGTCTACCTTTGGAATTCCGATGAGTGTTGAATCGTTACAGGCAAGTACGTTAATTTCCGAAGAAGGAAAAAAACGCGTGTTAAAAGATAGTGAAATTCCGAATACAAAATTCACTAAGGAAAGCTCCATTGGGGAGTTTTTAGAATACTTTTTAGGGAAAGAAATTGTCGAGAAGCAAATTGCCCCTGTACTTGCTGGAGTCTACTCGGGAGATTTATATCAATTATCCCTTGCTTCCACATTGCCCTACTTAGTGGATTATAAAAATGAGTACGGCAGTATTATGAAAGGGTTTGAAGCCCATAAAGAACAATTTGAAAAAGCGGCGAATAAAAAATTTATTTCCTTTAAAAATGGATTGTCCGCTCTCATCAATCGGTTAGAGGAAATGCTTCCACAAGTGGAATTTTATAAAAATACTGAAACGACAAGTGTATTGAAAAACGATAACGGATATGAAGTGGCATTTTCAAATGGTGAGATAATTCAAGCGGATGTCGTTGTATTAGCCGTACCGAATACAGTTGTAAAAAATGTGTTAAATGATCAAGAACTTGATGGACAACTAGAGAAGTTTACAAATGGTTCAGCTATTACAATGTATTTAGGATTTGATATTCCAGATTCAGTTCTCCCTGCAGATGGCACTGGATTTATCGTATCCCATAATAGTGATTTAGTTTGTAATGCTTCTACTTGGACGAGCCGTAAATGGAAGCATACATCGAAAAACGGTAATTTGCTTGTTCGACTTTTCTATAAAAATAATAATCCGAGATATGAAGAGTTAGCTTCTATGTCAGAAGAAGAGCTAACAAAAGTTGCATTAGAAGATGTCAGACTAAGCTTAAATATTGAAGAGCAACCAGTTGTGGTGAATATTAAAAAGTGGATTAATCAAATGCCGAAATATGATATTGCCCATAACGAAGCATTGCAAGTGGTTGTCGATCAAATAAATCAAAAATATCCAAATCTCTTTATTGCGGGATGCTCCTATTTCGGTGTAGGAATTGGTGCGTGTATTGAAAATGGTAAAAATACAGCGAAAAAAGTGTTAGAAGTTTTATAATCATTGAATGGTTAAAAACGTATTGACGAAAACCTTTTTTCAAGATATTATACAATCTAATATTAAAAATTTTTAAATAATTTCTTATCAAGAGAAGCAGAGGGACTGGCCCAATGAAGCTTCAGCAACCAACTTTCAAGTAAGGTGCTAAATCCAGCAGGCGAAAAGCCGGAAGATAAGGAGGAAAATCATTGGATTATTAGCCTTCTTTTCATAAAGAAGGCTTTTTATTAATTCTTTTAAAACCACGTGCTCTGCACGTGTGAAAATATACTTTTAGAGTGGTAATGGAGATGGAAT
>NZ_JBIQFG010000054.1:0-15397 GCF_045369345.1 Ureibacillus sp. 179-F W5.1 NHS
GCATGTATTAGGCACGCCGCCAGCGTTCGTCCTGAGCCAGGATCAAACTCTCCATAAAAGAAAATTTGATAAAGCTCAAATTATGCTGGCATCATAATGATGTCCAAAATTTCGTTTCAACTGTTAAGTCGAAACTGTATTTCATTAACGTTTTGTTGTTCAGTTTTCAAGGTTCATCTCGTTGCTCATTAACAGCAACTTTTATATCTTATCAAACTAACAATTACATGTCAACAACTTTTCTAACGTTGCTTTCGTTTGAGAAGATTTTATCTACTATAACAAATTATTGTTGTAGTGTCAATTATTTTTTGATGTTGTTTTGTATTGTTTCAACAGAACGTTTATTACTATATCACCTCAACCTTCCGTATGCAAGGTCAAATATAAAAGTAAAACAATTCAATATAATTAGAAACTAATGTAATTAAAACACACAATTATTATATTATAGAAGAAACTCTATCTTTCCCTCTGTTTTGATCAAGCAATCCAGTCTTTTTTCTTATAATAAAAAAGGTTGGAAGCATTACGCATTCCAACCTAAGTTTTTATAAAGTTATAAGATATGCTAAGAAAATCAAAGCAAATATATACATAATAAGACTAACTTCTTTAGCTCTACCTTTTACAACCATTGTTAATGGATAAAAAATGAAACCTACGGCGATACCAGTTGCAATGGAACCAGTCAAAGGCATCATAATCATTGTAAGGAAAGCTGGAACTGCTAATTCAAAACGATTCCAATCAATTTGTCCTAATGAGGAAACCATTAATATACCAACAATAATAAGCGCTGGAGCAGTAACGGCACTCGTTACGACCGATAATACTGGTGAGAAGAATAATGCTAGTAAGAATAAGATCCCCGTTACAATCGAAGCAAAACCAGTTCGAGCACCGGCAGCTACTCCTGAAGATGATTCAACATATGATGTTACTGTTGAAGTACCGAAGATAGAACCAGCTATTGTTGCGATAGAATCGGAAATTAACGCTTTGCCCGCACGTGGTAAACGGTTGTCTTTTACAAAGCCTGCTTGGTTTGCTACCGCCATAAGAGTACCAGCGTTATCAAAGAAGTCTACAAATAAGAAAGTCAAAATAACAGAAAGCATTGATAATGTATAAAATTCCGGATCAGAAAATGCACTAAACAATGATCCAAATGTTGGTGAAATACTAGGTGGAGCAGATAATACTTTCTCTGGTAAGTCCACAAGTCCAAATATCATTCCAACAACAGCCGTTATAACCATACCATAGAATACGCCACCTTTAAGTCCAAGAACCATTAAGATGACAGTAATGACTATACCAAATATCGCTAGTAAAACTGTTGAGTCATGTAAATTTCCAAGTCCTACTAACGTATTTGGATTACTTACGATAATCCCAGCATTTTTGAAACCAATAAAAGCAACAAACAACCCAATTCCAGCACCTACAGCTAATTTCAATTGCATTGGAATGGCATTAATTAATTTTTCACGTAAACCTGTTAACGTTAATATTAAGAAGAATACCCCTGAAATAAATACTGCCGCTAAAGCATGTTGCCACGGACTACCGTTTGTTAATATTACCGTATAGGCAAAAAACGCGTTAAGCCCAAGTCCAGGTGCTAATGCTAAAGGATATTTTGCTAAAATCCCCATTACGAAACACCCAATTGCAGCTGATACTGCAGTAGCAACAAATACTGCCCCATAATCCATACGAAGAGCATCAGGAAGATCTTTTACGTCATTTAACGTTAAAGTCAAAGGATTTACTACTAATATATAAGCCATTGCAAGGAAAGTAGTAAAACCTCCTAATATTTCACGACCATATGAAGTACCTAGTTCATCAAATTGAAAATACTTTTTCATTTTTTCCTCCGAATTACTCGTCTGTAATGTCATTCGAATTATATAACTTCATACATGTGTTTAAATTATGCGTAAAAGAAATCAATCTAATCCTTTTTTCGCAAAATAAAAGACACGCACCTATTTAGAGTTGCATGTCTACGATTCGCAAGAATAACTATATAAAAATAGCATTCTTCCATTTATCTTAAATCGTAGTCAAGCTATTTAAGGTAGCTTGGTAGAAACTCACGAGCCATATCCTCGACATTATACGACGAAATATTTAATTTACTCCTGTAATATATCATCTCATTTTATGAATTTCAACCATTTTTACGAACATTTTTATATATTTTTAGATTAAAGTTCGTAATTCGTACAGAAAATAAATGATTTATTAGAATTCCTTATCTATTATCTTAAAATAAAAAGAGAGCCTGAATGATTAGGCTCTCTTTTTTTGATCATTCCCACTCAATCGTTGCTGGTGGCTTAGATGTAATATCATACAGCACGCGGTTTACGTGTTTTACTTCATTAACGATGCGGACTGAGATTTTTTCTAGTACGTCCCATGGGATACGTGCCCAGTCAGATGTCATTCCGTCGATGGAAGTTACCGCACGGATACCTACTGCGTAATCATAAGTACGTGCATCGCCCATAACTCCTACCGAACGAATGTCTGGTAGAACAGCGAAGTATTGCCAAATATCTCGGTCAAGACCTGCTTTTTTAATTTCCTCACGAAGAATATAGTCCGCTTCACGAACAATTTCCAACTTCTCTTCCGTTACTTCTCCAAGTACACGGATTCCGAGACCTGGACCAGGGAATGGTTGACGCCATACGATTTCCTCAGGTAAACCTAGCTCTAAACCTAAAGCACGTACTTCGTCTTTAAATAATGTATTTAATGGTTCGATTAATTCGAATTTCATATCTTCAGGGAGACCACCAACATTATGGTGAGATTTAATTGTTTGAGCAGTCGTTGTACCTGACTCAATAATATCTGTATAAAGGGTACCTTGAGCTAAGAAATCCATATCCTTTAACTTCGAAGACTCTTCATCAAATACGTAAATGAATTCATTACCGATAATCTTACGTTTTTGCTCCGGATCAGATACACCTTTTAATTTGTTCATGAATCGTTCACGGGCATCGATTTTGATAACTTTCATATCGAAATCTTCCGTGAAAGTTTTCATTACTTGCTCTACTTCACCTTTACGGTTTAAATTATGGTCAACAAACATACATGTTAATTGATCACCGATTGCTTTATGAATTAATACCGCGACAACTGAAGAGTCAACTCCACCTGATAATGCACAAAGAACTTGCTTGTCCCCTACTTTTTCACGAATTTTTTTCATTTCTAATTCGATAAAGTTGGCCATAGACCAGTCGCCCTTCGCATGACAAATATCGAAAACGAATTGGCGTAAAATATCGTTACCATATACAGAATGACGTACTTCTGGATGGAATTGTACTGCATAGAATCCGCGCTCAACATTTTGCATCGCTGAAATTGGACATGATGCACTTGTTGCAATAACTTCAAAACCTGCAGGTACTTCTGTAACTAAATCACCATGGCTCATCCAAACAACTTGTTCTTTTGGAAGGTCACCAAATAATTTATTATCAGCCGTTATTTTAATTTCCGCTTTCCCATATTCACGGTGGTCAGCACCTTCTACTTTTCCACCTAAAGCGTAAGACATTAATTGCATTCCGTAGCAAATACCTAAAATCGGTAATCCTAAATCGAAAATAGCTTCATCAACTTTAAAAGCTTTTTCATCATAAACGGAATTTGGTCCGCCAGAGAAAATAATACCTGTTGCGTTCATTTCTTTAATTTCTTCGGCAGTAATTGTATGGGGATGTAATTCTGAGAAAACACCGAACTCACGAATTCGGCGAGTGATTAATTGGTTAAATTGGCTTCCAAAATCAAGTACAACAATTTTTTCCTGTTCTTTTAACAACGGAGTAGTCACGCTTCTTTACACCTCTTCTAAATATTTGTAGGCTCCTCGTTTCCTTTGTAAAAAAAACGCGTTCAAAAAGAATCCTTTCTGACGCGTTCATTGTTTGATACAAAAGGCGGGTATATATAGACATAGTTATACCCGCCCTCATAGATAAGTTATTTAAGGTAACTTAGTAGAAACATCCGAACCATATTATCGGACCTATATGAAGGCAGCCTATCATTATTTTTTCTAAATTCTACCCTTTGTATCATTGAAAATCAACTAGTAGTGCGATTGATTAAATATTCCCAACTTTCTCTCATTTTATCGAAGTCAATGTTCGTAGAATTTTTCGCATAAATAAATTGTTCGTAAGCTTTCGTTATGTTCGTCATATGATATGTCTCATAATACATATCCACATCTTTTGCATACGCTTCTAACGTTTGACCTTCTTTTCTTTTGAATCCTTTCATTTCTAAAAGTTTTAACAAATTTAAATAAAATGATTCAAAGGTCGACTCATCAATCTTTTTCTGCCGTTGCAATTTCACATATACTTTCGGCCACCATTTACCTCGCCATTTATACAAAAGTACTGCCCCAACAATAAGAAGTACAATTAAGGCGATTACAAATAATTTTATTTGTTCAAACATCTCTTTAACGTTTGTAAACCACGTATTTCCTTGAGATGCGGATTGTTGTTGTTCTTCCCTTTCTTCTTCAATTACCTCAGTTGGCTCAGTTTCTTCTTCCGCTACTAATTCGTCTTGTTGTTCGACATCCGTTTCGATATCAAAGTCGATGGAACGTGTACTGTTAAATCCGATAGTCGGTTCAAAATTTACCCACCCTACATTTGGAATGTAAGCTTCTACCCATGAATGGGCATGATTATTCGTAATTTCGTAAGTACTCATTGAACCATTATTATCCACTACATCTCCCCCAGCAAATCCTTTTACCCACCTTGCCGGAATTCCAACCGATCGTAGTAGCACAACCATCGCCGTTGAAAAATTATCACAATACCCCACTTTTGTCTCAAACAAAAATTGATCAACGTAATCTTGCTCTTCCGATGGGACTGCTACATCTTCCGTGTCATATCGAAAGCCACTTTGTCTAAAATACAACTCAATGGCCCTCGCTTGATCATAAGGGGGTTCCCTTCCTTCGACTATTTCTGCAGCCAACTCTCTCACTCTATCAGGAAGAGTTTCAGGTAATTGCAAATATCGTTCTGTAATGGAAGCATCGATTTGTTCTGTAGGATTTTGTAGTTCGCTATATAAATATACCGGTTTACTATATTGAACGGTAAATTCATTTAATTGGACTACACCCCGATTTACTAACACTTGCATTTTTTCTGTATTTCTTTCCATCATTAATTCAACTGTCTGATTATCAAAATTAGGCACATCAATATCGACCGATTTCATCCCATACGGCTGGATAATGAAATTATATGGATATAACACTTGAACGGTTGCCATATTTGTATTTTCTTCAGGCCCTACAGGAAGAGAATGTCGGATTGTCTCATCAGGTGCAAAATTCAATAATTCTCCATCAAAATAATTAGACTGTTCCCATCCTTTAGATGTGTAAATATCCTTTGTTTCGACTCGCCAATATTGCTTCGTCTCTGACTCCACCAAAAACACGACTGTATCATCGGCAACAAAGGATCCACCTAACCGACTATCATTTTCACCATACCCAACCTTCGAGATACCATTACCCTCACCCTCGATTCCTTCACCTTGTCCGGTAGCAGATTGAATAAAAGGAACCGGATCTGGCCATTGAGGAGGTGACTTCGGCAATAGAACTGCGATGATACTAATAACACCTATCAACACGACTACAGGTGCCATTAGTTTTGTATATTTGATTAAATTTATTTTACTATTGGATTGGATTACTAGTCGTTTCAAGAATAATAGGGACGTAATTAACAATCCAAGTAACATCACTTTTACAATTGCAAAGGAACCATCATATTGGGTGAACGTATCCAACGTCGCAATGAAAAATACCGTCAATATTAGAAAATAAAAAATCGACATCCGCACCGTAATCCAATGATGGATTAAATAAACTAACATCCAAATTAAAATGAAAAATAAAAATGTTCGAAACGGATTCGTAATACCTAGCCAATCTCCTTGTAAAAGGGCTGCAAAATTAACTTGTAGATCATCGATGATAAAATACATACCTTCTGTAGAAAAAAAGAATACACCACCGTAAATAAAGGTAATGAACCAAGTTATATAAGCAATTTTCACAACCCACGATATAATAAAATGAATTCGAAATAAACTAAGCAGAAGAGAAATAGCTACAAATAATAGGATTAACCCGATAAAACCCGTTTTCGTTAACTCCATAATCGGGATAAGCCATTCTCTTAAAATAAAAAATATAACAATATAATAAAGAGCTAATTCTACTAATTTAAAAGAGTTCTTTTTCACGGCTTCATCACCTCCGTGAATACATTTTCAAATCGATCTTTTGAAATATATATAATTTTGGCATTCGTCAATTTCATACGTGATTCCGTAAACCGACCACTTTCATCCGTTACAACAAAGCAAATTATATTGCAGGCAAATTTTGAACTATTCATAACAAAGCTTTTTAACTGCTCTGTAAACTCTCCGGTAATTAGCATTAAAGTAGCCGAATTTAGTAACCCTATCTCATTGGCTAGAACCGCTTCGATGGATTGTTTTGGGTTCGACTCAACTTCCGCTAGATGCTGCATGACATCTTCCAGCTGATTTTGCGATTTTAAGTTCGGGAAATACCGACGTCTTTTACCTGTTGATAAAAAGGAAATTTCACCATGATGAAGGACAACACTTTGTAAAATCGAGGCAGCTAAATCGACCGCGTATTCAAAGTTCCTAACAGATGATTGGTCAATCGTAAGAAATAGGTCTTGCGTTTGACGATCCTCAAATTCCTTCGTTCGTAACGTTTCATTTTTAGCAAAGGATTTCCAATGTATCCAAGAATACTTATCCCCCGATTGATAATCACGAATCCCCGTCACAAGGGAAGTATCCTTTACCATTGAGAAAGGCGAAACGACACCACCATGTTCAAATTGCATTTGTAGTGGTTTATATTTCACTTCGACTACCCGAGGCAAAACGATAATCGTTGTGCTTTCTTCAATTACCTTACGTCGAATAGACCATCCAAAAAAATCAGCAATCGTAAGATGGAGACCTTTAAAATGAATTTTCCCCCGCTCCAACTCATTCAGTTCATATGTCCACTCAAACTTTCGTTTCCAACCGACAAAATAGATGCGACTAAAATTCTCATGCAACGTCACCTTTTGGCTATCGATTCCTAATTCTTTCACCGTCAAAAAGACTAAAGGAAACCACGTTTTATTTCGAAAGCTGACTGTGACCACGGCAGAATCTCCTCGACGTAATTTGGAAGGTTTTATTTCACGACGTACCTCTTCAATACGGATAGGAATAAAGGTTAAAAGAATCGAATAAAGAATAAATGGTGTAATCGAATAAAAGACAAACCAGCTGACAAATCCACCTTGAAACATCGCGTAACTAAAGGACGCAACAGCCAGTAATAGGATCATAATAAAACGACCACCGCCATTTAAAAACCTTTTCAGTCTTTTCATCGTTCCGCATACCTCTGAATAGGAATAACAGATTTTTCAACGATTCGATGAATAATTCCCTCAGTCGTCACACCTTCATATCTCGCTTCAGGTTTTAAAATAATGCGATGACCAAATACATAAGGTGCTAAATATTGAACATCATCCGGTTTCACATAGTCCCGACCTTGTATTTTCGCATAGGCTTGCGACGCTTTCATTAGGGCAACAGAAGCTCGAGGACTAACTCCTAAATAAATTTCACTAACATTTCTTGTCGCTCTTGCTAATTGCACAATATAGCTTTTTACCGAATCTTCCACAAAAACATTCCTTACTTCTTCTTGTAATGCAAGAAGTTCTTCTAATGTAATAACCGGATTAAGATGGGCAATCGGTTCTGAGTTGACTGTACGTCGGAGCACTTCCACTTCTTCTTGAGCTGTAGGGTAACCCATTTGAATTTTCATTAGAAATCTGTCTAGTTGGGCTTCCGGCAAAGGATATGTCCCTTCATATTCAATAGGATTTTGAGTAGCCATAACAAAGAATGGTCTTTTTATTTGCAACGTCTCTCCGTCAATTGTAACGGAAGCTTCTTCCATACTTTCAAGGAGCGCAGATTGTGTTTTAGGGGATGTTCGGTTAATTTCATCTGCCAAAATAATATTTCCCATAATAGGTCCTGGACGGAATTCAAATTGAAGAGATTTCGGATTGTATATGGAAACTCCAATTACATCAGAAGGTAATAAATCAGGAGTAAATTGAATACGTTTAAAATCCGCACTTACAGATTTGGCTAGCGCTTTAACCATCATCGTTTTCCCTACACCCGGTACATCTTCTAGTAATACGTGCCCTCCTGAGAGTAGTGCAACGATACTTAATTCAGCTACTTCACGTTTACCAATCATTACTTTTTCTATATTTTCAATGATCGCTTCTACTTGCCCATGCATACGCTAAGCCTCCTATTTCAATAGTCAGAATTTACACATAATATATTTAAGCATAAACGATAAGTTATAAGGAATACAACTTAACAGTATTGAATATACCTATTTTTTTACAAAAATATACAAAAGATTCATTTCCCCCTATCTTTTACTTAAAATAAAAAAAGGTTTCCCAAAATGATATTTGAGAAACCCGCTATTTTAAATCGAAGTTCGGTATGTTTGAATACGAGATACTTTATTATAAGAGGAATTAATCGTGGCTGAACGTTTTAACAGACTATTCTGTACAGAGGCAATAGAATCCGTATCAAAATACATCCCTTTTACTAATAGTTTTGTTGAAGTTTTCTTCAACACCCTCTTTTGAACATCTTTTGCTTGATCCTTCTGTTTTTTCCTTCTTTGAGGTTCACGCTGATGGTCATAAGGATGGTAGCCACCATCTTCCATTAAACGATAAAACTGTTCACCAGATTGCAAATACTGTCTTGAATTTCGAAAAATAGCACTCGGAGTCGGTTGAACCCTAGAAGTTCTCATTATCCCACACCTCACATACTCTTTCGAACTTGAAAGAGTTTTTAATTTACATCGAAAAACAAATAGCAAAAACGCAAGAATGCTTAATTTAAACATTCTCGCGTATCTTTTCTCCAATTAATAAACTACAAGTTACTTCCAGAAATCATCAAAAATCGTAATCGGTAAATGACGTTTATGTTGAGATCGGATGTAGTGACCTTCAATAATCTTTTTAGATTCCTCTGGTACTTCTTTTCCTTCTAAGTAATCATCAATCACTTCATAGGTTACACCTAAAGCCGTCTCATCCGGTAAAGCCGGTCTATCTTCTTCTAAGTCCGCTGTAGGCGTTTTTAAATATAAATGTTCCGGGCAACCTAAATAGGCTAAAATTTGTTTTCCTTGACGTTTGTTCAAACGGAAAATAGGCGTTAAGTCGACCCCACCGTCACCGTATTTCGTATAAAAACCTGTTACCGCTTCAGCGGCGTGATCAGTACCTACTACAACTGCGTTATTCATAGCTGCAATAGAATATTGTACTTTCATTCGTTCACGGGCCTTTTCATTTCCTTTAGCAAAATCACTCAAAACAACTCCAGCTTCTTCTAATGAGCTGACACTTGCATCAACCGCTTTTTTAATATTTATCGTGAATACTTTAGTCGGTTGAATAAACTCAATAGCATCTTGACAATCATCTTCATCCGCTTGAACACCATACGGAAGACGTACAGCGAATGTGGAATATTTTTGCTCTCCCGCTTCTTCATTCAACTCATCTACCGCTATTTGAATAAGCTTTCCTGTCAACGTCGAATCTTGCCCACCACTTACTGCAATGACAAAGCCCTTCAAAAAAGAATGTTTTTTTGCATATTCCTTTAGAAAGTCAACTGATTTTCGCACCTCGTCATGGGGATTAATCTCTGGTAACACTTTTAATTCTTCAATAATCCGTTTTTGCAACTCTCCCACAAATACCACTCCTTTTAGCGAATTTCACTATCATGAATCATGTTACGAACTTCTTGAATGTTTCTCATCTTGTTGTCCCAACACTTTTGACTTAAATCAACTGGATATTCTTCCGGATTTAACGATCGTTTATATTCATCCCATATTAACTCTAAATTTTCGAAGGCATATTGCTGCATTTCTTTTACTGAGGGACTTTCGTAAACAAATTCCCCTTCATCAATTACTTTGACATGGAGATCCTTCGCTTCAAAATTTGTTACAAACTTCGAAATAAACGTATGCACCGGATGGAACATTTTAATTCGTTCTTCTTCATGGGGATTTTCATCCGCCATCGTAATATAATCGCCTTCCGCTTTCCCATTTACACGATTAATAATACGGTATACCTTTTTTAAACCAGGGGTAGATACTTTTTCCGCATTAGCCGTAATTTTAATCGTATCTTCCATAACCCCTTCTTCATTTTCAATGGAGACTAATTTATAAACAGCACCTAAGGCAGGTTGGTCATAGGCAGTTATTAATTTCGTACCAATACCCCATGAATCCACTTTAGCCCCTTGAGCTTTTAAATTCAAAATCGTATATTCGTCTAAATCGTTTGAGACAATAATTTTTGCATCAGTAAAACCAGCTTCATCCAACATTCGTCTAGCCTCTTTTGATAAGAAGGCTATGTCTCCGCTATCGAGTCGAATACCGATAAAATTAATTTTATCTCCCAATTCTTTAGCAACTCGAATCGCATTCGGAACTCCTGATTTTAAAGTGTTATACGTATCTACTAAAAACACGCAATCTTTATGTCGTTTCGCATAAGAATGAAATGCATCATACTCACTTTTATACGCTTGTACCATGGCATGGGCATGGGTGCCTGAAATAGGGATATTAAATAGTTTCCCTGCACGGACATTGGAAGTAGAATCAAACCCACCTATAATAGCAGCCCTTGCCCCCCAAATCGCCGCATCCATTTCTTGCGCTCTACGTGAACCAAATTCCGCCGCGGATTCATCTTTTATGATTTGTTTAATGCGACTCGCCTTTGTCGCAATTAACGTTTGATAATTGACAATATTTAATAGTGCAGTTTCGATTAATTGGGCTTCCACAAGGGGCGCCTCAATTCGGATAATCGGCTCATTGGCAAAAACTAATTCGCCTTCTTTCATCGAATAAACAGAACCAGTAAAACGAATATTTTTTAAGTACTCGATAAAATCCTCTTTATATCCTAATTCCTCAGATAAATATGCGATGTCAGATTCCGAAAAACGGAAATTTCTTAAATACTCTAAGATTCGTTCCAATCCTGCAAATACAGCATAACCATTTCCGAAAGGTAGTTTTCTAAAATACAATTCAAAAACCGACTTACGATTATGAATGCCATCTGCCCAATAGCTTTCCGCCATATTTATTTGGTAAAGATCCGTGTGTAAAGTTAAGCTGTCATCAGCATAATTCGATTTCATATGATGCCCCTTCTTCCAGTTTCATAATTAGTCATAGTATACACTATTTAACAAAAAACGAGTTATTGATTCATCCGATTTTTTACCAAAAATTTATTACTTAATGTTATTTTTTCTGACACATAAAACTTATACCATTAAATAAAATCATCAGTGTTAAAGAAAATCAATAAGCTATGTTAACGTCACCAATACTATTTTAATAGATATACAGCCACAATACGTGTTTCTATGTTATATTTTCTTACACGGAATACTAAAAATATATTGATTTTTTCATTCTAACCAATTATCATGTTATATATAGTAACACAATGAATTGAAAATTCCTTTTATAAGATCAGAAAAAATATCAAATTCATTTTCTTTTCTCCATTTTCGTAGATTGCTAGCCTTGTTCCCCTTAACAAGCTAGTTATCAATATATTTGAGCTAACTCGTGCCCCCAAATCTTACGAGTTAGCTTTTTTTGTATTCGGATGACTATTTGTTAACTTAACATTTACCGGTATAATAAGTTTAGATTTGACTGTTAGGAGAAAAAAATGAATTCATTAAACGAAATTGCCATCTCATTTCAAAATGTTTTTTACGAGATTGATGATTTATCCATTTTAAACAACATTACTGGCGAATTTTATAAAGGAAAAATTACCACCCTAGTTGGACCATCTGGTGCTGGAAAATCTACACTTCTAAAAATGTGCAACGGACTTATCTCTCCTACAACTGGAGATATTTTTATTGGAGATCAACCTATTCATTCCTATGAACCGACACACCTTCGAAAAAGTGTAGGTATTGCCCTACAAAGCGCCCCTATTATAAGAGGTACTGTTTTTCACAATCTTTCATTACCTTTTACATTGCAAAATAAAAAATTGCCTGAAAAAGATGCTATTTCATTTTTAGAAGATGTCGGATTAGACCATACTTTTTTACATCGACAAGCCGAAGATTTATCCGGTGGTCAAAAAAAAAAAATTTCCATTGCCCGGTCATTATTAAATCGTCCGAAAATCCTTTTATTAGATGAGATTACATCCGCTCTCGATCCAACGTCTGTTAACGAAATTGAACAATTAATTCTGAAAATTAATCAAAAATATGGTGTTACTATGATTTGGATTACCCATAATATTGAACAGGCAAAACGAATAGGACACTATACTTGGAGTATGATGGAAGGTCAATTGTTAGAAACGGGAGAAAGTACGATTTTAAGTACGTCAACAAATGAACGGATTCAACAATTCGTAAACGGGGTACAAGATTTATGACCTATACGACGTTATCATTAACATTAATATTCGTACTCATTCCGCTACTCCTATCCAAAACTTTAAAGTTAGATCTTGAAAAGGATACAATTATCGCAACAGTTCGTTCGATTGTTCAATTACTTGCAGTTGGTTACGTTTTAAAATTTGTTTTTGATTCAGAACATATTATTTATATTTTATTAATGATTACACTGATGATTGGAACTGCGACGTTAAATGCTAGAAAAAAAGGAAAAGCTATTAAGGGCATTACATGGAAGATCGCCTTAACTCTTATCGTTATCGAGGCTGTAACTCAAGGGATATTGTTAGGATTTCACATCGTTCCCGCTACGGCCCAATATATTATTCCAATAAGTGGGATGTTAATTGGGAACTCGATGGTTTTATCCATACTATTTTTAAATCGATTTACTGCGGAAATTGAAGCTAGTCGTGATGAGGTGGAACTTATTTTATCTCTAGGAGGTACACCTAAACAAGCCATTCACAATCAATTGACCAACGCCATTAGAGCAAGTATGATTCCGACAATCGAAAGTCAAAAAACCATCGGACTTGTGCAATTACCTGGTATGATGAGCGGACAAATTATTGGGGGAGCGGATCCTGTACAAGCAGTTCAATTTCAACTTTTAATTATTTTCGCTTTATTAACGACAGCCGCGATATCCAGTATTTTAATCGGCTTTTTAAGTTACCCTACTCTATTTAATGAGCGAATGCAGATTATTAAAAACTCAATATCAAAATAATAATTCACAATTTTTTCATTATTCCCAATTCAATAATATTAATTTTATGTATGTTATAATTATTCAAAAATTAGAAATGAGGTTACAATTATGCCAATTTTACGTGACTTTTTCATTAATTTATCTGAAAATCAATTTTTAAATAACGCTGCTCAAAAATACGGATTAAAATTAGGAGCACAAAGTGTTGTAGCAGGTACAAACATTCCTGAAGTAATCAAAAGCATGAAGGAATTAAATGCACAAGGAATCTCTTGTACTGTCGACAACCTTGGTGAATTCGTATATGAAAGATCTGAAGCAACTAAAGCAAAAGAGCAAATTTTAGCAGTTATCGAAGCAATTCATGAAAATGGCGTAGATGCTCATATTTCCTTAAAACCATCTCAACTTGGTTTAGATATCGATTACGATTTTTGTTACGATAACTTAATGGAGATCGTTGGAAAAGCTGCTGAGTATAATATGCACGTAAACTTTGATATGGAAAACTATGCACGACTTCAACCTTCATTTGATTTGTTAGATAAAATATCTGAAACTTACGATAATGTTGGTACTGTAATCCAAGCCTATTTCTTTAATGCACAAGAAAACATTGAAAAATATAAAAACTACCGCTTACGAATTGTAAAAGGTGCTTATAAAGAACCAGCAGATGTCGCTTACCAAGAAAAACACGATATCGATTTAAACTTTATCGAGTTAATTGAATATCATTTACTAAATGGTAAATTCACATCGATTGCAACACATGACCATAATGTCATTAACCATGTAAAACAATTTGTAAAAGATCACAACATTTCGAAGGATAAATTTGAATTCCAAATGCTTTACGGCTTCCGAAAAGAAATGCAATTAGAGCTTGTAAAAGAAGGATATAATTTCTGTACTTATGTACCTTTCGGAAGCGACTGGTATGGATATTTCATGCGCCGTTTAGCTGAACGTCCGCAAAACTTAAATCTTGTAACAAAACAAGTATTTACGAAAAAAACAAATACAGTGTTAGGCGTCGCTGCAGCTGCATTTGTATTAGGCCGTTTAACGAAAAAATCAAAATAACTTCAAAAAAGACAAACCTAATGACGGGTTTGTCTTTCTTTTTTCTTCCACCTCCTAATATATACCTCATAATCTAATAAAATACAAAATATTCAAATAATAAAGAAACGAAATTACATTTGAATCGTATAATTAAATAATCATTTACAGGGAGGTATTAAAATGTTAAAGAAGTTTAGTTTTCTTACCCTTTCTTTACTAATCTTCATTTTTATAATTGGATGTTCAGAAGAACAGGAGACAAACAAAGGAGAGTTTACGGCAGATAAAAGTGATTTTGAAGATAATTTATTTACTAATCGGCAAAACCAAACGATCGGATCATTAATAGAAAACGAAATCATTATTTTAGGAAGTTACAGTAAACAGGCGAGAGAAAAAACAAGTTTAGATGATATTATTTCAAAAACTTCTAAAAGTACTGGAGAGGACGTTGAATTAACCTTTAAAAATGCTGAAATAAAGACAAAAGGGGACAAATATAATATTACAGCCGATAACGGGCTATCGTTAGTCTTTAAAAAAGTTGGAGATAGAATTATTGAAGATGAAGAAGGTCAGGAGTATTATACAGCCCAATATCCAAAGAATTAAGTTAACTAAAGAGGCAACTACCTTTAGAATATAACGGAGCTAAGCGGACCCTCCAATTTTCTTTATATTTAGCTTCAGGCGCCGTTTTCTCCCTTCAACTTTCTTCCCCCACTTACGATATATGGTTAAATGTCACTGGAAGAAAACTAGCGCCCTTCGCTCTTTTTGAACTGAACCCTATAAAGTAGACAGTTTAATTAAAAGGGAGTTCGCCACCTATTTTAAGCGGCGATTAGATGGCTT
>NZ_JBIQFG010000055.1:0-15245 GCF_045369345.1 Ureibacillus sp. 179-F W5.1 NHS
TAGCAGGCTCCCTTTAGGTTAGTATGTTAAGTCTACTAGCCCTTATAGTATCTGTCCAACTTAGTGTAACCGATTCATATCTTTATGATACTAGGCCAGATAAAAGTAATAAGTAAAAATGCAATATATTCGTACAAAAGAATTCATTTTGATAAAGTCATAGCTTAATGATATGGAGTGCATCAATTGAGAAAGAAAGACTTTCCTATTCAACGATTGAGCCAAACAAAGTTGATGTTTTGATACAGTTGAATTAATAGAACTTTAAACATTAACTTAAGCATTTAACTGATATAAATATAATTAATTGCATAAAGAATTAAAAAAGCTAAACCACAGGAATCAACTGAAGAAATTTCCTCCTTTTAGAGAGGAATCTCACCAAAAATTAAGACGGAATGATTTAAGTTCAGCCCTTAAATCCTTATATATCAGTGGTTATGTTGTAATAATAAAGTGCTCAACTGGTGCCTAAGTAAAAATATCGAGGTTTCTCATTAATTCCCAGAATTTTTGAGAGACCTCATTTTATTTTACGAAATAATCTTTGCTGTTAAAGCTAAATGTGGAGTATGAAGCCTTCATAACAGAAAACGTATGATTGAAACAAATCAGGAAAACCTAATGCCTAAAGATGTAGAAAGGAGGATTTTTTTGAAGCATACAAAAGCCTTTTTTATTAAACTTGTTATGACCATTGGGGTTTTGTTCATCGTATTAAGTTTATTCTTTGGCGTTTCTTTTGCAGATATTCTGATCATCGGTCTTATTTTAACAATTGTAGCTTTTATAGGGGATTTGTTTATTTTACCGCGAATTGGTGGAGTTTCGGCGACTGGTGCAGATTTAGTACTCGCCTTTTTAGTTATTTGGGCATTAGGTTCATTTTTATTCGACCCAGATATTTCAGCATTTTCAGCAGCATTATTAGCTTCTTTATTTATTGCTGGTGGTGAGTTTTATTACCATAAATATTTAATCGATCATTTATTTGAAAATGAAACGGAACGTCAAGTAATTGACCGTAAAAAGAATTTAATTACTCAAACTGAGTTTTCTGATGACTTCGATAAAGGTGTCAATTCAGAAAGACATAACAATGATCAAATATAAATGGATATAAAAGTTTTACCAGAGGTTTCTCATTAGATTCTTGAGAGACCTCTTTTTTATGATTATTTTAAGTGTTCGTATTAGCTTTGCCTTATTATTCTAAGCTTGTATAAGCAAGTCCTTCGTGGGTGATTGTATAAAATAAACAGTTCCCCTTTTGATCAAAGAAGGCGATATCTTTATCTTCAAACTCTGTCAGTTTCACTTCATTATAATAACCATTAGAGTCTTGAATATGAAAGAAGAAGCTACTATAGTTATGTAAAAATTTAAGAATTTTCTTCTCATCCTGTTCAGTATACTCGTATTTATACATGGTGGAGGATTTCCCCTTTGTAGTCGTTCCCGTCCATGATTTCACTTTCTTTTTCGTTATTAAATAAGGTTCTAAAAATTGAACTAAATCATCCTTTTCATTATCTCCATATGGGATTACTAACTCGATACATTTTGTTTTATTTTTTAATAGAGCTAGAATATTAAGAAAATCTTCCCTCTTATAAATGGGGACTTCTCTCATTACTTACACCTCATTCCTTAAAAAGTATAATGAACGAACTAAGATAACAGCTTGTACCTAAAGCCAAGCTGTTTTTTATGATATATATCCCATCTTAAAGGCGTTTGCTACCATTTGGGTGCGATTACGGGCGTTTAGTTTCGATAATAAATTTTGGACATAGTCTCGGATTGTATATTCGCTTAAAAATAGAAGGGAAGCAATTTCTTTATTGCTGTATCCTTCAGAGATTAAATATAAAATACTTTTTTCCTTTTCGGTCAGCGTCTCTTCATTGTCAATCCGATGGCTGGAAGGTTTTCTTGCTAAAAACATGCCTAACCGTATTCCAGCTATTTCTAACGTATCAAGCAATGGTTTCGAGTAATCAAAAGGTTCACCCTTTTGATCGAAAGTAAGCCATCCATATAATTGTTCGCGGTAAATAACCGGAATAAATATCGTGGAAGATAAATTAAAAAATTTGATCACTACATCAATGACATAGGGAGAAGGGTCTTTTACATATAAAGGCATTTTTAAGTTGAAGACGGGATGTTCTGCTGTTAATTTTCCTTTAATTCTTTGTACTAGTTCCAAATCATCACCATAAATTCCGTAAAATTCATTGGACCATGCATTATAGGCATAGAAGCTACAACGTTTAAACTCAAAAATTTCCTTCATTTCATTCATAATAATAGGAATCTCCTCAGATCCAGAAGAGGAAATGAGTATTTCACTAAGTTTATCTAATTTCTCAAGATAGATGGAATTTTGATTAGGCAAGCTGTTTGTCTCATCAATAGAGGCAAAGTACTGATTTGTTAAATTCGTAATTAATTTAGATTGGAAAATAAAAATTTGTTCTGTTTCTGGATGACGTTGGTTAAAAAGTAAACGAATGATGGCTTGTTCAAAAACGGAACGGAAATAGCTTAAAAACGTTCCTGTAATTTCATACATATAAACTTGAATAAATAAATGTAATTGATTGGATAAGTCATTCGTATTTTTGACGTCAATCTGTTTTGAGATAAATGATAGAAAGTCCTCTATAAATAAGGAGAGATTTTCCTTCTCTTTAGCAGATAGCTCTTCTGTTTGTTGAATATAGGAACGTGCATTTTGAATAATATGTGTCCGGTTAATTTTACAAAACAATACATATTGAATGGCCTTAATCAACTTTTAAGCCCCCTATAAATGTAGGTATATTTTCTACTATAATACCTCATTTTAAGGGTTATCTGTATGTGGTGAAAGGTTTAAAATAAAATTATTAAATCTAATATATGAGGAGAAATGATAATGAATCTTCAAAATGTAACCGTTGCTGGAAGTGGCGTATTGGGTAGTCAAATTGCATTCCAAAGTGCATTTTTTGGATATGCCGTAACAGTTTATGATATTAATGACGAAGCAATTAATAACGCGAAAGAACGTTTTACGAAATTAAAAGGTGTATACGGTGAATACTTTAACGACATGGAAAAAGCAGAAGCTGCTCTAAACCGATTAGTTTATAGCACAGATTTAGCGGAAGCAGTAAAAGACGCTGATTTAGTAATTGAAGCTGTTCCAGAAGTAACTGAAATTAAAACAAATTTCTATAAAAATTTAGGCGAAGTTGCACCAGAAAAAACAATTTTCGCATCAAACTCTTCTACAATGTTACCAAGCCAATTTGCAGAGTTTACAGGACGTCCAGAGAAGTTTTTAAATCTTCACTTTGCTAATGAAATTTGGAAAAACAATACAGCTGAAGTGATGGGGCACCCAGGTACAGATGCAAAATATGCTGATATCGTTGAGGAATTTGCCCGTACAATTGGTATGATTCCATTCCGTTTGCATAAAGAACAACCAGGCTATATTTTAAACTCATTGTTAGTACCATTTTTAGATGCAGCAATGGATTTATGGGTGAAAGATGTGGCAGATCCTCATACAATCGATAAAAACTGGATGATTTCTACTGGAGCTCCTACAGGTCCATTTGCGATTTTAGATGTAGTTGGAATGACAACTCCTTATAACCTTAATTTAGCAAAAGCTGAAAAAGGTGCTCCATATGCAAAAGCAATTGCAGAAAAATTAAAAACAGAATATATCGACCAAGGGAAAATGGGTGTAAGTAGTGGAGAAGGATTCTATAAATATCCAAACCCAGCTTATGCTGATCCAGACTTTTTAAAATAAAATTAAGAAGATAACGTTGATTGGCCAGCTATCTGTATTTATACAGTAGCTGGCTTTTTTTGAGAAGTTGTAAGAAATGTATTCAATATCTTGTAATACAAGATATTGTTTGGTATGATAAATTCAATACCTTGCAATACAAGTTAATTTGAAGAGGTGAATTATTTGTCTTCAACTCAAATGTTAAAAGGCATTATAGATGGCTGTATATTAGCTATCATCCATAAAAAAGAAGTATATGGCTATGAACTTGCAGAAAAACTAGAGGAATTTGGATTCGAATCCTTTAGTGAAGGGACGATTTATCCACTGTTATTACGCATGCAAAAAGAAGAACTAGTAACGTCGACATTAAAAAATTCAACTGCAGGTCCAAAAAGAAAATATTATTCGTTAACTGAAAAGGGTAAGGAGGAGCTACGACACTTTATTACGAGATGGGAAAAGCTACAATTTAGTGTAAATGCAGTGTTGCGTGAAGAATAGCATATTTAATCGAGAGGAATGAAAATAAATGGATAGGGAACAGAAGTTATCAAAGAAAAGTCAATTATTTTTAGAAAACTTAAATGTTTATTTATTTTCTAGTGGTAAAGATGAAGGGCAAATTAATTCGATTGTGGATGAATTAGAAGATCATTTAATGGAGGCAGAGGCTAAAGGGAAAACCGTCGATCATATTGTCGGACAATCACCAAAAGTTTATATGAAATCGTTATCGCAGGAAATGACGACAGATTTTAAAACTATCTATAAATATTTATTTATGATCATATTGGGTGTGCTTTCTTATACGGTGCTAATAGATGCCATTCAAGGTCCTATATCATACTCATTATTTGAATTAATAGGAGTAATTTTAATTAGTCTTATAATGGTTCTTGCCATTAGCGTTGTCTTGAAGTATATTGCTGCTAATAATGTATCAAAAATGAAGGAATTTGGACTTTATTACTTCATGAGCTGGTTATCGGTTGCTCTTTTTGTAGCACTCATTTATTTTAATGACTTAATGAATACACCTATACTACATTTTGGTGAAATGGGTACAGTCATTACAGTCATTATAACGTTACTCTTTTTAATTGGATTTTCCCTATGGTCTAAAACGTGGCTATTAGTTATTGTGTTAGCTCTTCTAGTAATACCAGATTTTCTTTTTAAATTTATCGAAATTCATACAAATATACAATTTTTATTAACTTCAATCATTCCATTTGGTGGTATTGCCATTTATTTATTTTTTTATGCACGAAGTCAAATGAAATAATAAATAGGATAAATAAAAACTGTGCAAAAAAGAACTGTCTAACATTAACAAGACAGTTCGAATTTTTTGTACAGCTTTTTATAGAAGGATTATTTCTTTGTCTCTCTTTTCATATGCAAATAACGCCAAATCGTAATAGAGATTTCATGGGCTTCCGCTTCATGGGATGTACCACGGAAGGATTTGTTAAATGCTGAGAGAATGGCTTGCATTATGTGAATATGTTCATTCTCTTTATCAAGTTCCTTCAATAAATATTTCGTATATTCCATTCCGCTTTCTGGGTCCTCAGGTGTCAATCTATCTAAAAAGCCTTGAAGTTGCTCAAGCAGTGCCTCTTTTTGGATGACTTTTTGTTTTATTTTTAGTTGTAATGCTTGAATTACTTCAGATGTAATTAAAATATGCTGTGATTTTAGTTGACGTTCGATTATCGCATCGACATGATTCATGACTACTTGTACAACTTCTTCTGGTGTAGCTGATTGTTTTTTTCTTGCCATCGTCAATACTCTTAATGATTGTTGGATCATTCCTAGTGCCTGGACTGCGCATTCATAAGAAATCTCCCGAACGCCTTCACCATAAACGTCGATCAAACGACTAGCAAGCCAGTTTAATTCTGCTATCATATGTTTTTCAAGTGCTTTTTTTAATTCGACATCCGTATTCCCAACTAATGATTCGAAGATTTGTACTAAATTTCGTTTACGATTCACGTGCGTAAGAATGGCAATTTGTTTAATTAATATTTCTTTATCCGATGGATCTTGATTTAAGGCCATTTCATACCGTGAGCTTACTGTTTCTTCTCTTGTTTCCTCTAATATAGCAATCAAACATTCATTTTTAGAGCCAAAATGATTATAAAAAGTTCCCTTCGATACATTTGCAGTAGAGATTATGTCAATAATAGAAGTATCATTAAAACCTTTTTCAATAAAAAGTTGACGTGCAGCATGAATGATCTGCCGTTTTCTTTTATTCATATTTTCACCTAGTTCTTGTCGATTTTTATACTTCAAGTATAAATTGAAAACACTTTCATTTCAACGTTTCAGTGAACAAATATTTTTATGTTGAAAAAAATGGACTATGGGTATAAAATGTATTTCGGGGATTGAAATGAATAATGAGAGAGAGATGAAAAATAGATTATGGGTAATGAGCAAATATTGAAAAAGCCACCTTATCTAATGATTGGTATTCTTTTTGTAGGTGCTTTTGTTGCTTTTCTAAATAATACTTTATTAAACGTAGCACTTCCTACCATTATGGTAGATTTAAAAGTCGAATATACTACGGTACAGTGGTTAGCCACTGGTTATATGCTGGTGAGTGGGGTTTTAATACCTGCGTCAGCTTTTTTAATCACTCGTTTTAAAACGAGACCATTGTTTATTTTTGCAATGAGTGTTTTTGCTATCGGTACACTATTAGCTGCAATCGCTCCTAATTTTGGTGTATTACTAGCGGGAAGAATGATTCAAGCGGTTGGATCTTCTGTTATGGCACCGATATTAATGAACGTTATGTTAATTAGTTTCCCAGTTGAAAAACGTGGGTCTGCAATGGGTGTTTTCGGTTTAGTTATGGTTGCTGCACCAGCAATCGGTCCAACATTATCTGGTTGGATTGTAGAACATTATGATTGGCGCGTACTATTTGAAATGATTTTACCAATCGCCATCATTAGTTTATTACTAAGTATTTGGAAATTAGAAAATGTCTTACCTAACAAAAAAGTAACATTAGACTACTTATCAATTGTACTTTCAACAATCGGTTTTGGTGGTATTTTATACGGATTTAGTACAGCGGGAAGCCATGGTTGGACAGATCCAATTGTTATTACAACAATTGTCGTTGGTGTTATTGGTGTTATTTTATTCGTCGTTCGTCAATTGAAAATTGAAAAACCAGTATTAAGTATGGAAATCTTTAAATCACCGTTATTCGCATTGTCTGCGATTATTAGTGCAGTATTAGCAATGGCGATGATGGGTGGTATGATTTTAACACCGGCTTATGTTCAAAATATTCGTGGTATCGAACCATTCGAATCCGGCTTAATGATGTTACCTGGTGCGATTGTTATGGCCATTATGTCACCAATTACTGGTCGTTTATTTGACAAATTTGGACCAAGAATTTTAGCGATGATTGGTCTGACGATTACAGCAATTTCAACATACTATTTATCTGAATTACAAGTGGATTCAACATACTTCTATATTATTTTTGTTTATACAATTCGTATGGTCGGTATTTCATTAGTAATGATGCCAATTATGACAAATGGTTTAAACTCATTACCATTGCGCTTAAATCCACATGGTACAGCAGCAAACAATACGATTCAACAAGTTGCTGGTTCTATTGGAACAGCCGTTTTAGTCGCAATTATGAATGCGAGAACAACAGCTACTGGCGAAGATTTAGCAGCACAAGCACAGGCAAATGCTACTGGTCCGATGTCAGAAGAGCAAATGGCAACATTACAAGCACAAATTACACAACAAGCATTATTAGATGGAATTCAGTATTCATTTGTAATCGCAGCAATTATTACAGTTGTTGCCCTAGTGTTATCATTCTTCTTAAGACGTGCTAAAAGCCCTGAAGCGGTCGCTGCGAATGATAAAGCACTTAAAGATGCGAATGTATCAAAAGCAAATGTGTAAAAATAAATAAGTTATACTAATATCTATAAATAAAAGTCGTCTCTTCGTGAGGCGACTTTTTCTTTACATCCTTTTGGTTTATAATTCTATGTTTTAATGTTTAAAAATAGTTTTAAAACATTATGGTACAAATTAAATACTATTCTTTCAGCGATTACGGTGGTTAATCGTGAGTAACATTTTGATAAATAAATCTTATAACTTGTATAAAAATAGGGCTGGTGTTAAATTTGTACTCATAAATCAGCTTTTATAGGATGGATAGACTAATTAAAAAATTATGAATGAAATGATAATATTATTGATAGTTTCCTTAAGTGAAAAATATTTTGAGATACTAAAACCTATTTGGGAGGTGTTTAGTTTGCAAGCAGAAGTTTATGAACAGTTTTTTATCAATTCATCGACACCCTATTCCTGTCATAAAATTTTATTTGATGGAAACGGAATCCCTTTTGATTTTGAATTTATAGCCATTAACAAAGCTTATGAAGAGCTAATGGATATAAAGGGCGAAAATATATTACATAAGCGGTTTTACGAAGTTTTTCCTAATAGTTGGGAAGATAATGAGAAATGGGAAAGGTTTCTCGATGATACCATTCGCAATCAAAAACCTTCCCAAATAGATATTAGGAGAGCAAATGTCCCGAAATGGGTTCGAATCATCTCCTTCCCACTAAATAATGATTTGTACGGTTGTATTTATTTTGATGTTACTAAAGAGTATTTACAAGATAATGAGATTGAAGGTTTTTTAAAGGTGAATATTGATCTACTTTCTGTTATGGATATACACGGCTACTATATAAGAGTTAATCAAGCTTATGAAAGAATTTTAGGATATAAAGCAGAAGAGATTGAAGGAAAAAGTTTTAAATTGTTAGTTCATGAGGAAGATATTCCTAAAACGAATCAAATTTTAGAACAGTTGAAAGATCAAAAGTTTATTTCGAGTTTTGTAAATCGCACCCGACATAAAGACGGAACTTACCGTTATTTAGAATGGCGTTCCGAAATAAACGGGAAATATATTTATAGTTCTGCTAGAGATATAACAGAGCATCGGAAATTAGAAAGAGAATTATGTGAAAAGAATAAAAACCTAGCTCGTTTAACAGAAGAATTGAAAGAAAAAAATAAAATATTAAAAAACCTTGCCATTACAGATGATTTGACGGGAGTTTATAATCGTCATTTCTTAAACGAAAAAATTAAAATAAAAATGGACCAAGCAGATATTGAAAACCGTCCGATTTCAATGGTCATTGTTGATTTAGATTACTTTAAAAAGGTTAATGATACTTACGGGCATCCGGTTGGTGATGAGGTGCTAAAGTCAACAGGTAATCTTCTAAAACAACTGATTCGTTATTCGGATATGATTATTCGTCTCGGTGGGGAAGAATTTGTCATTATACTTCCTAATACAACGGTAGATGGAGCTTATAATATTGCAGAAAGAATCCGACAGAAAATCGAACAATATAATTATCCAGTTGCAGGCCGATTAACAGCGAGTTTAGGAGTCGCTCAAAAAAAACATTCGGAATCATTCGAAAGTTGGTATGAAAGAACTGATTCTGCCCTTTATCAAGCGAAGGAATCAAAACGAAATTGTGTAGCAAAAGCGACTATTCCTTCATAATCTAATAAAGAAAACATTCCCATTGTTATTCACTATTACTACGTGTTTTGAAATCACCTTTTAAAGAATACACTAAAATAAGTGTGTTCTTTTTTTATTTTCCTTTTCTCGATGTCAGCTTTTTTAACATCTGTTTTTGTGTATAATGGATGTAAGTGGTGTGTTATTAATTTTTTTTGGGGGTTTTGCGGATGGATGTTCTTGATATACTAGAAAGATTAGACGAAATGAGCGTCTTATTTGAACCAATCTATAGCGCTGACGAGCATGTAATCGTAGCGTATGAAGTAATAGGGGAATTTACCGACGGGGAAGAAATGTTTAACATTGTAGACTTTACATATGATGAATCAATACCTATAGATATTCGGAATGAAGTAGAGCGTTATTTAATAAAAAAAGCGATGGAAATAGCAAAGGAAGAAGTTATGTCAAGCCAAGTAAGTCTCTACCTTCCTTGCAACCCAAATTTACTAATGGAGGATTTTGGTGATGGTTATTTTCAACTGTTAAAAGAAGAGATGGATGAAAGTTTATTACCATATATTTATTTAGTTATCCCGGAACATAAATTTAACGGTGAATTTGAGCAATTACAACATCCGATTCGCTATATAAAAACTTACGGGGTGAAAGTGGCGTTAGATAATATTGGCTCAGACAGTAATTTAGATCAAATTCTCATGTTAGAGCCGGCCGTATTAAAAATAAATGTAAGTCAATTAAACTACAATGTATGGGGTGCCCAAAACCATGTTTTTACGACGATTCAATCATTAGCTGTTAAAATTGGTGCAACACTTATGTTTGATAATATCCAAACGGACTATCAATTGCATCATGCTTGGAAAAACGGCGCACGTTATTTTAAAGGAGTTTATTTACAACAACCTTCTAATCAATTTCTTTCAAAGGATACATTGAAGGAAAAATTTCGCAATGAATGTAAACAATTTATTTCTACAGAAAAAAGACTGTTAGAAGTAAAATATGAGGAAATGAAGAAGTTACAAAAAACAATTGCGAACATTGTTGAGTATACAAAACCAGATGGTAAAGATGTTGATAAACTTTTACAATTAGCAAAACAATTAGAAAACTATGCCTTCCGGTTTTATATTTGCAATGAAGAGGGATTCCAAATATCCCCTAATATCGTTCGCAAAAATGGCAATTGGAACGTAGAGGAACAGGCAATCGGTAAAAACTGGAGTTGGCGTCCGTATTTTCTATTTAATATTATTAAGCTACGGAATGATGTGAAAGGTGAGCTTTCGGACATCTATAGTGATATAGCAACGGGTGAACTTACTCGTACTTATTCGATGGCATTAAATGAACACGAATATTTATTTGTCGATTTGACATATGATTATCTTTACGAGCATAACATTGTAAATTAACGAGTTCCTATTCGTATGTTTCGGCATATGAATAGGAATTTTTATTTAATAGAGATGTTATGATGAGACTAATAGAAACATAAAATATTAGGTGTAATTACCATGAACGATAAAGGGAGGAAACAAGATTCAAATACATGTTGTCCAGCCGGGTCAATCGTTATGGGGAATCGCACAAGCTTATAACTCTACTACGCAAAATATTATCGAAGCAAATCAAATTGAAGACCCAGAACGTTTAGTCGTCGGTCAAGCGTTAGTTATTCCGATTTATGGCAGCTTTTATTGGGTGCAACAAGGCGATACATTGTACGCTATTTCTCAAAGGTTCGGTTTAAGTGTCGAAACCCTGGCGCAAGTCAATGGAATTAATGTCAATACACCTTTATATGTTGGCATGCGATTATATGTTCCGCCAATGCAAAAGCGAGATGCAGAGGTAAATATTTATATTGAACCAACGGGTGAATCGATTAGTGAGGAATTGTTAACGGAAGCAAGAAATGTAGTACCATACTTAACATACTTAGCTCCCTTTAGCTTTGAGGCTAGAAGAGATGGTAGCCTTGATCCCATTCCTACTGAAGGACTTCCTGAAATTGCAGAAGCGGGTAATGCTTCGTTAATGATGGTTGTATCGAATTTAGAAAATGGTCAATTTAGCGGTGAGTTAGGAAGGGCCATTTTACAAAGTACTGCAGTTCAAGAAGTGCTATTAGAAAACATCGTCGATGAAGCAAGAAGAATTGGCCGTGTTACAGATATTCATTTTGATTTCGAATTTTTACCTGCGGATCAAAGGGAAGCGTATAACAATTTTTTAAGAAGGGCAGCAGATTATTTACATGGGGAAGGCTTTTTAATATCGACAGCCTTGGCACCGAAAACGAGTGCGGAACAGGCCGGACAATGGTATGAAGCTCATGATTATAGAGCCCATGGGGAAATTGTTGATTTTGTTGTACTCATGACCTATGAATGGGGTTATTCTGGCGGTCCACCTATGGCAGTGTCACCTATTAATGAAGTGGAACGAGTCATAAATTATGCCTTAACAGAAATGCCAGCGAATAAAATTATGATGGGTCAAAATTTATATGGATATGACTGGACTCTTCCGTTTGTAGAAGGTGGGGAATACGCACGGGCAGTTAGTCCACAAAGAGCGGTGGAGTTAGCGAGAGATTATAATGTTACCATTCAATTTGATTATACAGCCCAAGCTCCCCATTTTAATTATGTGGACGAAGAAGGCAATGCCCATAAAGTGTGGTTTGAAGATGCTAGATCGATTCAAGCGAAGTTTAATTTAATGAAACGGCTAAACTTAAGGGGAATAAGTTACTGGAAATTAGATTTTGCTTTCCCACAAAATTGGTTACTTATTGAAGAAAATTTCAATGTTGTAAAAAGACAAACGGAATAAATTTTTCAAATAGATAAATGAAATATGATTATTTTGAGCAGTCTTAAGTAAAAAGACTGCTTATTATTTTGTTTGGGGGCTTGTCATAAGTAATTACTTAATGACATTCCTTTTTTTATGGAAAAATAATGGACATTTTAGATACCTTTCGAATAAAATGAATATATGAATATATAATCATATATAAGGAGATGGGAATCCAATGGGAGATATAGTAAATCATCCTCAAGAGTTAGATGAAGAAACATTATTTCTTGTTTCACAAACATTTAAGGCATTAAGCGATCCTACTCGTATTCGCATTTTAAATCTTTTATTTACAAGGGAATATTCGGTTAATGAAATCGCTGACGCTTTAAATTTAAGACAGTCAACGGTATCCCATCAATTACGTTTTTTAAAAAATTTACGATTAGTAAAATATCGTAGAGAAGGTACAACTTTATATTATTCTTATGACGATGAGCATGTAATGGATATGTTAAAGCAAACAATTGAGCATTCTATTCATAGTTAGAACGATTTTCTTGTAAGTAGGACAAATAAATCTTTTTTACTCGATAAATTAAAGGAGGCATTCCATTGGGACACGGACATGATCATGCGCACCATCATCATACCCATGGTGCAAATAAAAAAACGTTAACAATTGGGTTTGTCATTATAACAGCGTTTATGCTTATAGAAGTAATCGGGGGAGTAGTAACAAATAGTTTGGCTTTGCTTTCTGACGCTGGTCATATGTTAAGTGATGCTGTTTCTTTAGGAATAGGAGCACTTGCCTTTAAATTTGGCGAAAAAGTGGCTAGTTACAGTAAAACATATGGGTATAAACGGATGGAAATATTAGCTGCCGTTTTAAACGGTGTAGCCTTAATTTTTATTTCACTATTAATTATTTATGAAGCGATTCAACGTTTTTCTAATCCACCAACTGTGGCATCGTCAGGGATGCTCATTATTGCGATTATTGGTTTGCTAGTAAATATTCTTGTTGCTTGGATATTACTGCGCGGTGGTGATACAAAGGAAAATTTAAATATACGTGCCGCCTTTTTACACGTTATTGGTGATATGTTAGGTTCTGTTGGAGCTATTATTGCTGCATTAGTGATTATGTTATTTGATTGGGGATGGGCAGACCCTCTTGCTAGTGTGATCGTTGCAATAATCGTCCTTATAAGCGGCTATAGAGTTACGAAGGATTCTGTCCATGTTTTAATGGAAGGTGCGCCGAGTAATATCGAAATGGAACAGATTATTAAAGTGTTTAAAAGTAAACCAGGTATATTAGATATCCATGATTTACACGTCTGGTGTATTACAAGTGGTCAAAATGCACTATCTTGTCATGCGGTAGTTGATGGGACGATGACTCTTTCAGAAAGTCAAAGTTTGCTAAAAACTATTGAACACGATTTAGCCCACTTAGGAATCGGCCACATTACTGTGCAAATTGAAGATGAAAAACACGCCCACGACAATTCGATTCTTTGTTGTCAAAATGAACACGAGATAATCCATCATCACCATTAATTAAGTAGGGGAACTCTTAAGAAAGAGGACTCCTACTTTTTCTCTGTCATCCTAAACTTATAGCTTTTATAAAGGATGGATAAAATGAGTGTACATAATACGAGTTTAAGGGTGAATGGATTGGAAAAGAGAAAAAATCTTTATGATGAACCTTTTAATTTTTGGTCAGGCATTTTCTTTGGATTAGGAATGGTCGCCTTTATCGATGAAGCGGTTTTCCATCAATTATTACATTGGCATCACTTTTACGATTTATCTACAACGAGTGTTGGGTTAATATCTGATGGGATTTTTCATGCGTTTAGTTGGTTTGCAACGGTTGTGGCCCTTTTTATGGTAGCG
Organism: Ureibacillus sp. 179-F W5.1 NHS; assembly: GCF_045369345.1. Taxonomy (NCBI): domain Bacteria; kingdom Bacillati; phylum Bacillota; class Bacilli; order Caryophanales; family Caryophanaceae; genus Ureibacillus; species Ureibacillus sp. 179-F W5.1 NHS. The sequence goes on from NZ_JBIQFG010000055.1 coordinate 14,124, forward strand.
GATTTACGGAAAAGAAAAGTATGGAATTTTAAAAGATGGATGGGTTCCGTATACGTAGGGGCGGGTACATTTAATCTATACGATGGCATTATTCAACATAAAATTATGCGAATTCATCAAATCCGATATCATGTTGAAATCTTTTACTATGATGTTGTATGGAATGTATTAGCCGCTCTAATGATTATCGTCGGACTCATTTTACTAAAAAAGAAAAAGACACCTGCTCCGTTAAAGAAGATAGGTGATGTGTAATGCATCATCATGGTGCGTTTCATGAAACGGGTTCTAGTTTTGATTGGTTATTCCTTTGCATTCCCTTTGTTTTGCTTATCATTTTATATATCGTTGCTGTTATTTATTCCAATAAAAAATACAGAAAGTGGCCAGCCTATCGTACCCTTTGTTGGATTGCGGGTGTAAGTGGCATTGCTTTAGCGTGTATAGGGCCCATTGCCGAGAAAGACCACACAAGTTTTCAAGCCCATATGTTTACCCATTTGCTCCTCGGTATGTTAGGTCCACTACTATTAGTATTCGCATCACCAATGAGACTTGTTTTAAGAACAGCACCAGTAAAAATAGCAAGGGTAATAACGAAGTTTTTAAAAAGTCGATATGTCCAATGGATTACCCATCCCATTTTAGCAACAGTTTTAAACGTAGGTGGACTTTGGGTTTTATATACAACGGGACTATATGCAGCTATGCATTCAATATTTCTACTTTATGTGCTAGTCCATCTACATGTTTTTTTAGCGGGGTATGTTTTTACTGTTTCAATGATTTACATTGATCCAACACCCCATCGTACAAGTTTTTATTTACGTTCTACGATGTTAATACTTGCAATGGCCGCCCATAGTATATTATCGAAATGGATTTATGCCCATCCGCCAACAGGAGTGGAAACGATGGATGCACAGGTAGGCGGGATGTTCATGTACTATGGAGGAGACGCTATAGATTTAATCATTGTCATTGTTTTATGTTCCCAATATTTTAGAGGTCGTATAGGGAAGGAAATAAATACAAACATTAACTTAAAAGAGGCTGGGACAAAACCCACCTCTGAAATGAAAAGCCGGTGAAATTTTACGATAAGTAAAATTTCACCGGCTT
>NZ_JBIQFG010000056.1:0-13889 GCF_045369345.1 Ureibacillus sp. 179-F W5.1 NHS
TTCTTGAAGGCTAATTTGCGTTTCACTCGATTTTCTGTACGAGGAAAATCGAAGGTAGAAAACGAAATGGGCCTCGCGTTAATGGCTGTGAATTTAAGAAAATTCACGGCCATTAACTAAAGAAAAAAAGAATTTACACACCAAAATAGAGAAAGGTGAATTTGAGTTTCCTCAAATTCACCTTTCTCACTATTTGAAGCTAGTTATGTCCCAGCCTCTTTTTCTTATTAAAACTTTCCTAAAAATTTCTCTAATCGATCCATACCCTCTTTTAAAACTTCTAATGGCTGCGCAAAGGAAAGACGAATATAACCTTCACCAAAGGAAGAAAAAGCACTCCCTGGTACCGTCGCTAGTTCCTGCTCCTTTAATAAGTCGATACAAAAGTCAAAAGAACTCATTTTAGTGTGTTTAATGGACGGGAAAATATAAAAGGCACCATTTGGTTTTACTACATCCATTCCCATCCCAACAAGGCGATTATACACATAATCACGACGTTCTTTATACTCCTTTTTCATTTCAACAGGATCATTTAAACCAGCTGTTAACGCTTCTAGAGCCGCATATTGGCTTATACTTGTCGCACAACTAATGTAATAACCATTTAATTTAGTCATTTCTTTTGTTAAATAGCTTGGTGCAAGGGTATAGCCTATTCGCCACCCCGTCATAGAATGGGATTTGGACACACCATTTATAACAATCGTTTTTTCACGCATTCCTTCATAGGCAGCAATAGATTGATGAGATTTTTCATAAATTAATTCACTATATATTTCATCTGATATAACAAAGATTTCCTTATCCTTTAATAAAGAAGCAATTTTTTGTAATTCTTCCCCTTCAATAATCGTACCCACTGGATTGCATGGTGAAGGAAGGATAATACATCTCGTTTTATCTGTTAAATGTTGTTGGATTCGTTCAGCGGTTAAAACAAAATCTGTATCTGCTGTATCAACACATACTGGTATTGCCCCACATAATTCAATAAGTGGTATATATCCTGGGTATGCAGGGGCTGATAAAATCACTTCACAACCTTCCTCTAAAATCGTTCGTAAAGCAATCGTCAATGCACCCGATGCTCCGTGAGTTACGATAATTTCATCTAGTGGATTGTATGTTAATCCATATTGATTTTCATAAAATTGAGAAATTGCTTTTCGTAATTCGGGTATCCCTGCATTAGGAGTATACGATGTGAAGTTTTGGTCAATTGCCCATTTTGCTTTATCCTTCACATGCTGTGGTGTCGGAAAGTCTGGCTGACCGATTGTTAAATTAATGGCATTTGGATAATCCACCAACATATTCGTAAACTTCCGGATACCAGACAGTTCAATTTTCTTTAAGTTTTTATAAATTAAATGTTCCATTCATTTTACTCCTTCACCTTTATTTATATATACCTATTCAATACGCCCACCTTTATTATAAAACATTCCTCTAAAGGACAACTTATTTAATTTCAATAACATTAGAAAATTCTAATAAAAGGAGTATTTCTCTGTATGTTTTTCCAACGATCCAACTATTTTTTAAATATGAAATAAATGCCGATTTTATTTCATATGATGCAGTGAAAAATACTTTTTTAAAGTATTTTATGAATTTATAAGAAAGGAGAAGGTAGAGAGTTGAAAACATTAACGAAAATTTCTAATACGATTATGGAAAAGTATTTACCAGATCCTTATATTTTCGTAGCGATTTTAACAGTATTAGTTTTGTTACTCGGAGTTGGATTAACCGATAGTTCTCCATTGGATATGGTCATCTATTGGGGAGATGGATTTTGGGGTTTACTGTCCTTCACAATGCAAATGGTCATTGTATTAGCTGCAGGTCATATTCTAGCTAACAGTCCATTATTTAAAAAGTTTTTATCCTCTATGGCTAGTAAAATTAAGAAACCAAGTATAGCTATTATTGTCGTTACATTTATCTCGTTAATTGGATGTTGGATTAACTGGGGTTTCGGACTAGTCATAGGTGCTTTATTTGCAAAGGAAATTGCAAGACAAGTTAAAAAAGTGGATTATCGTTTATTAATTGCTAGCGCATACTCTGGATTTGTTATTTGGCATGGGGGCTTAGCTGGTTCGATTCCCCTTTCTATCGCAACAGATGGGCATCCTTTTTCGGAATTAATGGGGGTAGTCCCTACTTCCGGTACAATATTCACACCTTATAATTTATTTATTGTTCTTACAATTGGTCTAACTTTACCGTTCTTCAATCGCTGGATGATGCCGAAAGAGGAAGATGTAGTTGAAGTGGATCCAGCATTATTAGAGGAAGAGACGCAATCATTTCCTCCTGCCGAAAAAACCTTTGCTTCATGGACGGAAAGAAGTACATTTTTAACGATTTTAATTGGACTTATAGGGCTTTCATATTTAATTTATCATTTTGTAACAAAAGGCTTTTCATTGGATTTAAATGTTGTGAACACGATTTTTATTATTTTAGGTATCATTTTCCACGGTACTCCTCAACGTTTTTTAGCAGCTGCACAGCAAGCGATTAAAACAACGACAGGGATTGTATTTCAATTCCCTTTTTATGCAGGAATTATGGGCATGATGACCGCTTCTGGTTTAGCCATTGTGTTTTCGGAATGGTTTATTAACATTTCGAATGACGTTACTTTTTATTTATTTACTTTCTATTCTGCTGGACTAGTGAACTTCTTTGTTCCATCAGGCGGAGGTCAGTGGGCCGTACAAGCTCCCATCATGCTAGAAGCAGCTCAGACAATGGGGGCAGATTATGCAAAAACTGCCATGGCCATTGCATGGGGCGATGCTTGGACAAATATGATTCAGCCATTTTGGGCTTTGCCTGCCTTAGCAATTGCAGGGTTAAAGGCAAAAGATATTATGGGCTTTTGCCTATTCGTTCTAATTTTTACTGGGATAATTATAAGTGTCGGATTCCTATTATTTTAATAAAAAAATAACTTTCACTATGCATATTGCTTCTTTGGCAATATGCATTTTTTTATTAAATTGGAACAAAGTGTATCGTATTACGTTTCCTTCTACAAAGGGGGCTTTCATATGTGTAAAGTAGTAAAATGGCTGGTAATATGTATCGCCCTATGTTTTATTTATTTCATTACCAATTATTTCACCTATGACTTTACCCAGTTTGATGGTGAAAAAGATGGAAAAGCTATTACGTCTCCAGATGGTTCCTATTCCGCTCAAGTTTACTATCAAAATTATGGTGGGGCTGCAGGCGGGGTAAATATGTTTGTTAATGTTATTTTTCATTTAGAAGATAATATCGAGCGAACAGTTTATTTTAGTGATGCAAAAGGAAATGTCCGATTAACTTGGCTAGATGGGAATATACTTTCCATTACAAATTATAACGAATTTGAAAATAGAAATATTAATTTAATAGTTGGAAAAGAAATATATGACGAATTAGGCTCAGCTTGTAGCCATTATAAAATGAAGAAAAAATATATATGTTACAGCTCTGAACAATCTAAAAACGGCTCGTAAAATAAGACCTTCTTTACTGAGTTACTAGGAAAGTATCTTCTATGTAATGGTGGGGATTGCACACTAGTCCATACATAATCAATGCAAAAAAAGAGTAGCAAAAAATTTGCTACTCTTTTTACAGTTTATTTATTAGGGGCAATTACTTCTTTACCACCCATATAAGGTCGAAGTACTTCCGGTATTACGACACTTCCATCTTCTTGTTGGTAATTTTCTAAAATGGCTGCTACTGTACGGCCAATTGCTAAACCTGAACCGTTTAATGTATGAACATATTCTGGTTTTGCTCCTTGTTCACGACGGAAACGAATGTTTGCGCGACGAGCTTGGAAGTCTTCAAAGTTAGAACAAGAAGAAATTTCACGGTACATATTTTGAGTTGGCATCCATACTTCCAAGTCATATTTTTTTGCAGCTGTAAAGCCAAGATCTGCTGTACACATTAATAATTTTCGATAAGGTAATCCTAATAATTGAAGCACTTTTTCAGCATGCCCTGTAAGTTTTTCTAATTCATCATAAGAATCTTCAGGTTTAACAAAACGAACTAACTCCACTTTATTAAATTGATGTTGGCGAATTAAACCGCGAGTATCACGACCGGCAGATCCTGCTTCAGAACGGAAACAAGAGCTATATGCTGCAAAGCCCTTCGGTAAAATTTCTCCATCGATAATTTCATCGCGGAAGAAGTTTGTCACAGGTACTTCAGCTGTTGGAATCATAAAGTAGTCCGTATCCACTAATTTGAATACGTCTTCCTCAAATTTCGGTAATTGTCCCGTTCCAGTTAAGCTATCTCGATTCACAATTACAGGTGGTAACATTTCTTCATACCCATGTTCTTCTGCATGTAAATCCATCATAAAGCTCATTAAAGCCCTTTCTAAGCGAGCCCCTAATCCACGGTAAAATACAAAACGGCTACCCGTTACTTTTCCAGCACGTTCAAAATCTACAATTTGCAGGTCTGTAGCTAAATCCCAGTGGGGTTTGGCTTCAAAATTAAAGTTTGGCAATTCACCCCACTTTAATACTTCAATATTATCGTCTTCTGTTTCCCCTACAGGAACTGATTCGTGGGGAATGTTCGGTAAACGCATCATCATGTATTCAAATTTTTCTTCCACTTCACGCAGTTCGTTATCAAGTTGTTTAATTTCTTCTCCAACTTCACGCATGCGGGCGATTACTTCATCTGCATTTTCTTTGTTTCGTTTCATAATTGAAATTTGTTCTGATACTTTGTTGCGTTCTGCTTTTAATACTTCCGTTTTCGCAATTAAATCCCGGCGTCTTCCATCTAATTCCTCAAACTCATCGAAATTCCCTAAATCTTCATTACGAGTAAGAAGAATTTTTTTTACTTCCTCATAATTTTCACGGACACGTCTAATATCTAACATGTTGATTCCTCCATTTTTTGATTTATAAAAGTACTACCATTGCACCCCTGTCACTTTACTTTGCTAGAGCAATAAAAACATAAAAAAGCCCTCATCCCTAAAAAGGGACGAGAGCTACCCGCGTTGCCACCCTAATTGACTAGACAAACCATCTATCTAATCCACTTATCTCATAACGGCTTTTCAACCGGCCAGAACCTACTGCTAATTCAGCTCGGCAACTCAAGGACGGATTCACAAGGGTTTTTATCAGCTTCCACCAGCCGCTGACTCTCTAGAAAAAACGTGCTTGTTACTACTTCCTATCATCGATGTTAACATATATTTATTGACTATAGTGTTCCCCATTAAAACATTTTAATGAAAGATAAATTTAACCATAGAGTACTATATGCTATTCAATTTTGCAAGAGAAGTGTTATGACATTGTTTAATCATTTCCACAAAATATTTCAGAATACGAACATCTTCTGTTAATTCTGGATGAAAGGAACAGCCTAAAAAATGGCGATCACGGGCAAGTACGATCCGTTCATCTTGTTTCGCTAATACTTCTACTTCTTTTCCTACTGACACAATATGGGGAGCACGAATAAAAACTGCTGGAATATCTTCACCAATATCTTTTATTGATAACTCTACCTCGAAACTATCTACTTGTCTCCCATAAGAATTTCGCTCAACAACTACATCCATTAAACCTAAATGGGGCGATTCGTATCCAACTATTTCGTCAGCTAATAAGATTAAACCTGCACACGTTCCGAATATAGGCAATCCGTTTTGGGCCAATGTTCGAATCGGATTCAACAGTTCATATCGATCTAATAGTTTTCTTATTGTTGTACTTTCTCCACCAGGTAAAATTAGTCCATTAAGATCTTTTAAATCTTCTACACTTTTGACAAGGACTGGCTCACAACCAAGCTTTTCAATTTGATCAATATGTTCTCTAACGGCACCTTGTAAGGCTAATACTCCTATTCTCCACATTACCATCCACGCTCCTGCATTCGTTCACTATCAGACAGTGTCGCAATATCAATTCCTTTCATTGGTGTACCCAGCTCTTTAGAAATTTCTGCAATTAATTTATAGTCTTTATAATGAGTTGTTGCTTCCACAATAGCACGGGCAAACTTCTCAGGGTTTTCCGATTTGAAAATACCAGAACCTACAAATACGCCATCTGCTCCTAGTTCCATCATGAGTGCAGCATCTGCTGGTGTCGCAATTCCACCGGCAGCAAAATTGACTACAGGTAGGCGTCCTAGTTTTTTAATTTCAACGAGCACTTCAAAAGGTGCACCTAATAACTTTGCTTCAGTCATTAATTCATCTGTACTCATTCCAACTACCCGACGTACTTGCGCATTCACTTTACGCATATGACGAACGGCCTCAACAATATTTCCTGTACCTGGTTCACCTTTAGTACGTAGCATCGATGCCCCTTCTCCAATGCGACGGGCTGCCTCCCCAAGGTCACGGCAACCGCATACAAACGGCACAGTATAATCACTTTTTAATAAATGGAATTCTTCATCGGCCGGTGTTAATACTTCACTCTCATCAATATAATCAACACCCATCGCTTCTAACACTCTAGCTTCCACAATATGGCCAATTCGCGCCTTTGCCATAACAGGGATTGTTACAGCATTCATCACTTCTTCAACGATTCGAGGATCCGCCATACGGGCTACTCCTCCCGCTTTACGAATATCTGATGGTACTCTTTCTAATGCCATAACTGCAACGGCACCTGCAGCCTCTGCAATTTTTGCTTGTTCGGCATTAATGACGTCCATAATAACGCCACCCTTTTGCATTTCTGCCATTCCACGTTTTACTCGTTCTGTTCCAACTAATTTCATTTTAAAAAACCTCCCCTGCTTTATTGATTTTTAGTATAATCAATATTGACCATATAAAAAGAGTCAATATTACAAAATATAACAAGGTCAGTTAGGGGTGGGGCAGTTGGATATGCTCATATTTGAACTAGAAAAAAATAGTTCTAAACCTTTGTATGAACAGCTTTATATTGGAATGAAAAATGCAATTATTACAAAACAAATTGACGTCGGGACAAAATTACCTTCTAAACGGAAGCTTGCCGATTTTTTAAATATTAGTCAAACGACGATTGAAATCGCCTATGGACAATTACTTGCTGAAGGTTATATTACTTCGAAACCACGGGTAGGTTTTTTTGTAGAAGAGATTGATACGCTTCCTTATGTTGAAAAAGAACAGTCTAAAGTAACCATCGAAACGCGAATCACTAAAAAATATCAATATGATTTCCATCCAGGGAAAATAGATACCGAGTCCTTTCCCTTTACCCTATGGAGAAAATACGCAAAAGAACTTTTTGACAATACTTCAAAGGAATATTTACAAGTTGGGGAACCTCAAGGTGAATATGAATTACGATTTGAAATAGCAAATTATTTATACCAATCTCGAGGGATTATTTGTAATCCGGAACAAATCGTCATTGGATCAGGGACAGAACAATTACTTCCAATGATTTTGCGCTTACTTGAAGATAGTTCAAAATTTGCTCTAGAAAACCCAGGATATTCGGCAATACCTCGAATCCATTTACAAAATAATGCAATTCCTATTCCCGTTGACGAAGACGGTTTAATCGTAGATGAGTTGGAGAAAACCGACGCTAACATTGTTTATATCACACCATCTCACCAGTTCCCTACTGGGGCAGTGCTATCAGCTGCTCGAAGAACACAACTACTGAAATGGGCTGCTGTCAAAGGGACAAATCGATATATTATTGAAGATGATTATGATAGTGAATTTCGTTATATTGGAAAACCGATTCCAGCTCTGCAAGGAATGGATAAAAATGAAAAAGTAATTTATATGAGTACCTTTACAAAATCATTAATGCCTTCATTACGTGTTGCTTATTTTGTATTACCTTCTACTCTTTTGACAGCCTATAAACAAATATTTAGCGATTATTCCGCAACTGTTCCTAGATTTGATCAACATATTTTAGCAAACTTTATGAAAGACGGTCATTTTGCAAAACATTTAAATCGTATGCGCAAAATTTATAGAAAAAAACATGATAAACTTACGAACACTTTCGAAACCTTTTATCCTGAAATTACTATTACAGGAGACCAAGCCGGCATGCATGTTTTAATATCTGTCCCATTAGAAAAAACTGAACAAGAACTAAAGCAACAAGCCAATGAACTGAATATTGCTGTTTACCCTGTATCGGATTATTTATTAAAACCAATTAAATACGAGCGTCCTACCTTTTTACTTGGTTTTGGTGGGATTGACTTAGTTGATATTGAGCCAGCCATCCATCAATTAATGGCTTGTTGGGGTATTCGAAAAAAATGAAATAAGAGGGAGTCTCCTAATGAGACTCCCTCTTTTATTGGTCGATTAATTGAATATTATAATGTTCAAACCAGCGATCGATTTGAATTAAGTAGGCTAGTAATTGGGGACCTGCCATTAATTGTCCAAACCATGGTACTTTAAATGAAGCACCACCAGAAAGTACGAGTTGTTCCAATTGTTCCTTTTCAAACAATTCATGTAGAATCGACTCTTTCCTTTGAAGAAGACTATTTAATAGTTCTTTCACTCCCTCTGTATAAGCAGGGTGATACGTCTTCGGATATGGATTCTTTTTCCGATATAATACTTCTTCTGGTAACAGACCTTCAACCGCTTTTCGTAACAGTCCTTTCTCCATATTTCCCACGTTTTTCATTTCCCAAGGAATATTCCAGACGTATTCTACGATTCGATGGTCTGCAAATGGGACTCGAACCTCTAAACTTCCACCCATACTCATCCGATCTTTTCGTTCCAATAATGTTTGCATAAAATAACGCATATTTAAATAAAATAGTTGTCTTTGTTTCGCTTCTTTTGGATTTTCCCCCTCAAGTGTTGGAGAATCTTTTACTGTTTCTTCAAAGGCATGTTTCATAAATTCCTTTAATTGTAGTTTCGACTGCCATTCTTTTCGTAAAAATCCTTCCCTTTCATCGATGGAACGAATCCATGGGAACTGGTCATAATCTTTATGGAACCACGGATATCCACCAAATACTTCATCGGCACATTCTCCTGATAAAGCTACTGTAAAATTTTCTTTAATAACGCGGCAAGCGAGTAAAAGTGAACTATCAATATCCACCATACCTGGTAAGTCACGTATTAACATTGCTTCTTCTAACTTATCTACTAAATCCTTTTGAGAAAGAATTATATCAAAATGTTTCGTATGGAAAGTTTCCGTCATTTTATTTATCCAATAGCTATCCATAGAGGTTTGGAAATCATTTTTTTCAAAAAATTGTTCGTTTCCTTCATAATCAATGGAATACGTATGGAGAGTACGCCCTTCTTCATTGTACGTATTCGCAGCAATAGCAGTAATAATACTGGAATCCAACCCGCCGGATAAAAATGTACAAAGTGGGACATCAGAAACTAGCTGACGTTTAATTGCATCTGTTACTAAAAAACGTACGTGCTCTACGGTTTCTTCAAAGGACTGTTCGTGCTTTTGACTTTTTACATTCCAATAACGCCATTTCTTTAAACCTTCTTTTGAAAATGTTAAAGCATGCCCTGGCTCTAATTCCTCAATTCCTTTATATACTCCATTACCAGGTACACGAGAAGGCCCGATGCTCAGTAGAGCTGCTAAACCTTGTCGATCAATTTGAGGCGTTATCGATGGGTGGGCAAGTATTGCTTTAATTTCAGATCCAAATAAAAAAGAACCTTCACTTAAAGAATAAAAGAAAGGTTTTACACCTAGACGATCCCTAAAAGCATATAACGTTTCTTGTTGTTCGTCCCATACAGCAAAAGCATAGATTCCATTTAAATAATCCACACACTGCTCTTTCCATTCAATAAAAGAGGCTAACAACACTTCTGTATCTGAAGATGTTGAAAAAGTGTACCCTCTTTTTAATAATTCTTGGCGAATCTCATCCGTATTATAAAGTTCTCCATTATACACGATGACATAGGATGCATTTTGGTGTATCTTCGTCATTGGTTGTTTACCACCAATTAAATCAATAACAGCTAAACGACGATGCCCTAGTAGAGCATGTGTGCTGCACCATACATTGCCATCATCAGGTCCTCTCTTATTTAACGTTTCCGTCATTCCTTTAACAATCTCTTCACTGTTCTTTATCGACCTTGTAAAATCAATCCAACCTGTAATGCCGCACACTTTATCACGCTCCTTCACCTACTAGCTTATGAAGACTTTGGGCAAACTTATTTTGTCCAAGAAAAAAAAGATTGTGAATAGCTATCGCTAAATATAAAAAAGCTGTCCTATAAGCTTTTGCTTACAGAACAGCTTTATTTGTTGCAACATTAATTAAAATAATCCACCAACGAATCCAGAAATACCATCCCAAATATTCCCGAAGAAGCTACCTACTCCTTGGAAGAATAATGAAATGACTCCTGCACGTTCTACGTTACTCGTTGTTACTACATTTGTAGAATAACTTTCCCCATCGATAAATCCGTAATCCGTTCCTTCAGTTCGTTCAATTACAACTTTACCAACGACAGTCCCTTTTTTCACATCCGCTTCAATTGATTTTTGATCTAAAACGACTTTAGGGACATATAAATCTTTTTCATTTGTTTTAACCATGAAAGAAATTGGTTCTTCAACAGCTATTTCTACTTTATCTTCTTTTCCTTTAGTTACATCAATTGTTTCGTTGCCTTTAAATTGATAGTTAGCAGGAACAATCTCTTCTTTTTTAAATTGTCCGAAACCATAATCAAATAATTTTTTCGCAGCATCAAAACGTGCTAAACGTGATTCATTTCCCTTTGCATCTACAGCATTCATAACCACTGCTATTAAACGTGTCCCATTACGTTCTGCCGTTCCTGTGAAACATTGTCCAGCAAAAGGTGTAGAACCCGTTTTAAGGCCGTCTACGCCTTCATATTGGCTTACTAAGCCTTTTAACATCCAGTTCCAGTTTTCCATTTCAATTTGGTCATCTGTGCCTTCACGGAAGTATTTTTTTGGAATACTAGATGTTTCTAAAACTTCCGGATGATCCTTTAATAGATGATAGGCTAATTTTGCCACTGATTTTGCTGGCATAACGTTTTCATCTTCAGCTTTTGTACCTTCTGGATGCATACCAAATAAATCCGAATTATTTAATCCAGTAGAGTTAACAAATTTATAGTCTTCTAAACCGATTTCTTCAGCTTTTTCGTTCATCAATTTGATAAACTCAGTTTCAGATCCAGCAATCGTTTCAGCTATTGCTGCCGTTGCTGCATTGGCTGAGTAAATTGCCATTGCTTCATAAAGTTCCTTAATTGTATAAGTACCATCTTCTCTTAACGGTACATTACTTAATGCACGATCTTGTGACATTTTATATGTATACTCATTAACATGGTACTGCTGATCCCAAGAAATCTTGCCTTCTTTAACCGCATCTAAAAGAATATACTCTGTCATCATTTTTGACATACTCGCAATTCCTAAAGGTTGATCAGCGTTTTCTTCATATAATATTTTTCCTGTTTCAGCATCGATTAATATCGCAGCAGATACATTTATACCTAAATCTGTTTCAGCACTTGCATTACTTGGTGACATAACAAACATGCTGATTAACAGAAGTGGAATCATCATTAGGCTAACCCAAGATGTTTTCTTAGATGTTCTCACAAAAAAATACCTCCATTAAATTTTTTAATCTACTTTCGTCATTTTATCATAGAAAGTGCAAGAAAAATATTACGTTTAAATAAAAAAGCACTTTATTAACATCTACCATAGACGTTAATAAAGTACTTAGGTTCCATTTATTGAATAGAATAGTTTGGAGCTTCTTTTGTAATCTGAACATCATGGGGATGAGATTCCCGAAGTCCTGCTCCAGTCATACGAATAAACTGTGATTTTTCTCGTAAATATTCTAAGTTAGGCGCTCCACAATATCCCATACCTGCACGAATACCACCAACTAATTGATGGATCGTATCTGCTAATGGTCCTTTATAAGGAAGACGACCTTCAATACCTTCAGGAACTAATTTTTTCGCGTCTTCTTGGAAATAACGATCTTTAGAACCTTTTTCCATTGCTGATAATGAACCCATACCACGATAAACTTTAAAACGGCGACCTTGGAAGATTTCCGTTTCACCAGGAGATTCTGAAGTACCTGCTAGTAAAGAACCAAGCATTACAACATGTCCACCTGCAGCAAGTGCTTTTACGATATCACCTGAATATTTAATTCCACCATCTGCTATTATTGTTTTACCCATTTCACGAGCAACAGTAGCACAATCATAAACAGCAGTAATTTGAGGTACCCCAACACCCGCTACTACACGAGTAGTACATATTGAACCAGGTCCAATACCAACTTTTACAACGTCTGCACCAGCTTCAAATAATGCGCGTGTAGCTTCTCCAGTTGCAACGTTACCGGCAATGATTTCTAATTCTGGGTATGCTTCACGAATTTGTTTTACCGTTTCAATTACGCCTTGTGAATGTCCGTGTGCTGTATCAATTACTACAATATCCACTTGAGCTTCTACCAGTTTTGCAATACGTGGCATTGTATCTTTTGATACACCAACAGCAGCACCGACTAATAATCTTCCTAAATTATCTTTAGCTGCATTTGGAAATTCAATAACTTTTTCAATGTCTTTAATTGTAATAAGACCTGTTAATTTACCATCCTCATCAACAATTGGTAATTTCTCAATTTTATATTGTTGAAGAATTTTTCCAGCTTCTTCTAATGTTGTACCAACAGGAGCTGTAATAAGCTCTGCTTTCGTCATAACATCTTCAATTTTTAATGAGTAATCAGAAATAAAACGTAAGTCACGGTTTGTAATGATACCTACTAATGTTAAATCTTCCTCATTTTTTACAATTGGCACACCCGAAATGCGATATTTACCCATTAAATGCTCTGCATCATATACTTGATGTTCTGGCGTTAAAAAGAACGGGTTCGTAATTACGCCATTTTCAGATCGCTTAACTTTTTCAACTTCTTCAGCTTGTTCTTCAATACTCATATTTTTATGAATAATTCCGATTCCACCTTGGCGAGCCATTGCAATAGCCATTTTTGATTCAGTAACAGTATCCATACCTGCACTTACAATTGGAATATTCAGTTTGATCTTTGGAGTAAGTTGTACTGATAAGTCCACAGATTTTGGTAATACTTCTGAATGTGCTGGTACTAATAAAACATCATCAAATGTTAAGCCTTCTTTGGCAAATTTCGTTTCCCACATTTCGTAAATGCCTCCTAGTTCTTAAAGAATATTAATTGTAAGATTATCAACATGAATTGTAAGTGTCAAGATTCTCTAAAAAGAAAGATTATTCCGATTATTTATACTCCCATTTTAAAATAATGAACCAACCTTGATTATTATTTACTTAACTTCGAAATTTATTAAGTAACGATACAGAATTCTATAGATCACTTTTTTAAATATACTTTTTTCTATCACTTTTTAATGTAAACGAATTCAACTAAGTTTCGGTAAATTTTCCTCTTTTAATTTCCACTTATTATTATTAGTGCCTGTTTCTAAGTTTTTATTAAGACTCAATTTATTTACCTATCATTTTTATAAACGTACTGAACTTTGGGGGCTTACTGAAATTCAATGGTCACTATTTGCCTAGCAACGTCCTACTCTCACAGGGGCACCCCTCAACTACCATCGACGCTTTCTGCGAAGCGCGATGACACATCGGAAAACTGCGTCATCTGCGTCAGTCCGATGCTCATGTAACGAGTCACACTGCGCTTCGGGCCTCCTTGATTCCTTGTTTTCCTCGGTCCTCCCACTTCTCGAGTTTTTTCTTCTGTACTTTTGTTTGTTCTTAAACGCG
>NZ_JBIQFG010000057.1:0-13878 GCF_045369345.1 Ureibacillus sp. 179-F W5.1 NHS
CGTTATTCATCTTAATTGAACCGCCGTATACGGAACCGTACGTACGGTGGTGTGAGAGGTCGGGAGTTAATCACTCCTTCCTACTCAATTGTAGGAGGGTATTGTTTCTTTGTTAAAATAATACCGTATATAGTTAAAAATTGTAGGAAGAAAATTAGTAGAAATATGTAATGTTTGTAGTCATCTTGTGCATATTAATGATACAACACACCAAAATAAAGCAATCCTTAAATAAATTCCTTTTAAAAAAAGGATTTAGTTCATTAAGAAGCGTAAAGAATAAGGAGAGGCTAAAGTTCAAGTAAATGGTTACTTTTACTTTAGCCTTTATGAACACTTTATAAATTATTTACCAATGATAATGTTATAAATAGGTAAAAGAGCTTCAAAAGTTTCTTCAGTAAGTTGTAAAAATTGTTCCGATGAAAGATTTACAGCTTCTTCTCTTGAAATGTGGCGTCCAACTAAAAATTCTCCTTTTTTGACGTCTCGTAATCGGATTAATAAATTTTCCAGCTGTTCTTCACGACCTAATTTTAAAGATATTGCGTCTTGTGACATATGATCACCCGAAATGATGAAATCCTCCGGCAGCTGATTAAAGTATTCCATATTTTTTAATAAACGTGTTGCCATTTCAGATTTTTGTGGTGCTTCATAAATAATTGCAACAATAATGAATAAATGTGTATTCCAAAGTCCAATTTGAAAATGAGGAAGCGATTTATACCCACGTTTATACGGAGCAAACGCAACCCATGAATCTTTAGGAGGATTGATTGTTCTTCTAGCATGCTTAGCTACATGTGGGAAAAATTCATCGCCTGTTTTTGAGCTAAAGTAACTAGAAAACAGTTCACCTAATTGTTGGAACTTTGGGCGAACAATAGTAGAAAGAGCTTCCATCCGTTGTTCTAAACCATCTATTTCGAATACTTCGAAGTCTTTGTTTGTCCATTTAATTTTGTCCATTAATTATAGCCCCCTCTTTGATTTACATGTTTATTTTATCAGTTTTTTGGGAAAAATTTTGTAACAACCATTCTTTCATAAGACAAAAATTTTTAAAAAAATGAAAGGGAAGTGATTTAGTATGAAACAGATGATTAAAATTATACGTAAAGTTGATATTGAAAAGCAATATGAACACATTTTACGTTTAGAGCTGGATTACGAGCTAGCCTCCTTGTATGCAGCGATGCAAGAGAATGATGAAAAGGAAATGGAAAAGAGTAAAAAACGTCTAAAGGAAATTCAAGACGAACTAGATGGTCTCCACGCATATGTTTAAAAAATTAATAATTCATTAAAAATCACTTGCTCCATATCGGACAGCAAGTGATTTTTGTTATAATTAATAAAAGGGAAATGTTGACTAAAAAGGTGGGGGTTATATGGATATAAATAAATTAGATGAGTTTGCGAAAAAAATGATCTTTGAGGCAGGGAAAAGAATACGTGAAGCCTTTTCCTATGATTTAGTGGTGGAGACAAAATCAGGAGCAAATGATCTAGTTACGAATATCGATCGTGAAACTGAATTGTTTTTTATAGAAAAAATTAAAGCGTCCTTCCCCCAACATAAAATATTAGGTGAAGAAGGAATGGGAGAAGATGTGAAATCCCTTGAGGGTCCAGTATGGATTATCGACCCGATTGACGGAACGATGAATTTCGTGAAGCAGCATCGCCATTTTATGATTACAATAGGTTTTTTTGTAGATGGTGTAGGAAAACTCGGATACATATTTGATGTCATGAGAGAAGATCTATTTCATGCAATCGAAGGGCAAGGTGCTTGGTACAACGATTCACCATTACGTCAACTCCAACCTGTGCCATTGGAAGAAGCGGTAATTGGCATCAATGCAACTTGGGTTACGCCGAATAGGCTCGTCAATCATGAAAAAATGACTGAGCTTGTTCATACAATTCGCGGAACACGTTCTTACGGTTCGGCAGCAATGGAAATTGCCTATGTTGTTAGTGGGAAATTAGATGCTTATATTTCGATGAGATTGGCACCATGGGATATTGGTGGAGGAACCATTATTGCGAAAGAAGTTGGTGCAATCACAACGAATTTAAAAGGTGAAGATTGTAATCTGCTATCAAAAGATACATTTATCATCGCAAATCCTTCTATTCATCATCGAATATTAAATGAGTATATTGAAGAAAAATGAAAAAAATCGTAGGTAGCAAATTTTTGTTACCTACGATTTTTGAATTATCCAATAAAAATGTGGCAATCTAAGAAAAAATGGTTAAATTAAAGTAAACCTTGTTCTCTAAATTTGCGTTTCATTTTAAATCCTGTCATCATTACGACACATAATGCTACTAATCCTGCAATAGCTCCAATAATCGTTTTGGCTGCAATGGCGTAACCTACAGAAATCATTGATAACATTGCTGCTACTGCAAAGATAAACATAACAATTTTTGCTTTATTCATGCAGAGTAGTCCTCCTTACTTGATAGAAAAATATCAATATTGATCTAAGTTTGTCGAAATTGTAAAAATATGAAAAAGACAAGTATCTCTTCTTGTGCTATAATAACACAGTTAATCATATGAAAAAAGAATGTGGAGTGGAATAATGACAAAGTTACGCGAAGATTTACGCAATATCGCAATTATCGCACACGTTGACCATGGGAAAACAACATTAGTTGACCAATTGTTAAAACAATCTGGTACTTTCCGTTCAAATGAACATGTAGAAGAAAGAGCAATGGACTCGAATGATCTTGAACGTGAACGTGGTATTACGATTCTTGCTAAAAATACAGCAGTAAACTATAACGGTACACGTATAAATATCCTGGATACACCAGGACATGCCGATTTCGGTGGAGAAGTTGAACGTATTTTAAAAATGGTTGATGGTGTATTACTTGTTGTCGATGCATATGAAGGTTGTATGCCTCAAACACGCTTTGTTTTGAAAAAAGCGTTAGAGCAAAAATTAACACCAATCGTTGTCGTGAATAAAGTAGACAAAGATTCAGCTCGTCCTGAAGAAGTAGTAGATGAAGTGTTAGATTTATTAATCGAATTAGGTGCAGATGAAGAACAATTAGAATTCCCAGTTGTTTATGCATCTGGTGTAAATGGTACGGCCTCCCTTGATCCAGACCCATCTAAACAAGAAGAATCGATGCAATGCTTATTTGAATCGATTATCGAGCATATCCCAGCACCAGTTGATACACGAGAAGAGCCATTACAATTCCAAGTAGCATTATTAGATTATAATGACTTCGTAGGTCGTATTGGTATCGGACGTGTATTCCGCGGTACAATCCATGTAGGGCAACAAGTAGCCTTAATGAAGTTAGACGGTTCAGTGAAAAATTTCCGTGTAACAAAATTATTTGGATTCTTTGGTTTAAAACGTGAGGAAATTCAAGAAGCGTATGCAGGCGATTTAGTAGCGGTATCCGGAATGGAAGAGATCAATGTTGGTGAAACGGTATGTCCGATTGATCATCAAGAAGCATTAACGCCGTTACGTATTGATGAGCCAACATTACAAATGACTTTCTTAGTAAATAATTCTCCATTTGCAGGTCGAGAAGGAAAATGGATTACGTCAAGAAAAATTGAAGAACGTCTACGTTCCCAATTACAGACGGACGTATCCCTTCGTGTAGAAGATACAGATTCACCAGACGCTTGGATTGTTTCTGGACGCGGAGAACTTCACTTATCTATTTTAATTGAAAACATGCGTCGTGAAGGTTATGAATTACAAGTGTCTAAACCACAAGTAATTATTCGTGAAATCGATGGTGTAAAATGTGAACCAATCGAACGTGTACAAATTGATGTACCAGAAGAAAGTGTTGGTTCAGTCATTGAATCCCTTGGTAACCGTAAAGGTGAAATGTTAGATATGGTCAATGAAGGAAATGGACAAGTTCGTCTAATCTTCATGGTACCTGCTCGTGGATTAATTGGTTATACAACGGAATTCATGTCATTAACAAAAGGTTTTGGTATTATTAACCATACGTTCGATTCTTACCAACCTGTTGTACCAGGTCGTGTTGGTGGACGTCACCAAGGTGCCCTTGTGTCAATGGAGACAGGTAAAGCGACAACTTATGGTATGATGCAAATTGAAGACCGTGGTACATTATTTGTTGAACCAGGTACTGAAATTTATGAAGGTATGATTGTTGGTGAAAATAATCGTGATAATGACATTACGGTTAATATTACGAAAACGAAACAAAAAACAAATGTACGTTCAGCGACAAAAGACCAAACAAACGTTATTAAACGTCCACGTATTTTAACTCTTGAAGAAGCTTTAGAATTTTTAGATGATGATGAGTATTTAGAAGTAACTCCAGAATCAATTCGCTTACGTAAACAAATTTTAGATAAAAACGAACGTGAGAAACAGGCGAAAAAGAAAAAATACGCAGAACAATAATAACTGTTTTGGGGAAATGATGAAAGGTGTTGGAAAAGATGAACTTGTTTGGAACTTTAAATTATATTCAAGCATCTGCACCTACGAATGCAAGTGAAAATGAGTTTGTATTCGGACGCATGTCAGGTATTACTCGCTATTTATATGAAAATTTACCAAGCTATGCTGTTGCTGGTTATGTAGTATTTTTATTAGTATTTATTTTATCAGCAATTGTGTATAAACTTGGTTTCGCTAAAAACGATTTATCCCTTATTAAAAATGTGATTATCTATATTTTCCTTTTTATAGGATGTATTGTTTTAACGTTTTTAGCATTGTTCTTACCAATGATTGAAGGACTAATTGTAGCTTCCCTCATTTTAATTCTTTATAAAATCCGCTTGTGGCGTGAAAAACGGGAAGAAAAAAGAGCAGCTTCATAATATGATTTGAAAAAGGTAATCCAATTTTGGATTACCTTTTTTTATGCTCAAGTTGTGATCCATATGTTGAGCTAAATATTCATAAAATGCACCTGAGTGAAGTCCTGATACTTCATAAATATAAGGCATAGTAAATAAATGTTTCACTAAATGATAATAGTAGTCTTCCAGTTTCGAAAAACCTAAATTGTATTTGACAATGTATCCTTTATTTAATTCGTAATCGTCGATAATCGGTTTGGAAGATGCCATAATTTCAATGCTGGTAGTTGCTTTATTCACCTCATTGTTGTGATGAACTATCATTGCATAATAACAGAATCCATTTTCTAATATATACCGAAGAAATAACGATTTTCTAGGGATTCACACATTTTTTATTAAATGCATAACCTACCTTTGATAAACAGTATGAATGGGGAGGTCGGAGCATTGAAAAATTGGGTGAAGTCCAGTATTTTGTTCTTTTTAGCTTGCTTTACTATAATCGTTTTAACTGCTTGTAATGATAAAGAGGATCTTCAAACGGTCAAAGTCGGTGAAGTTACACGCTCCATATTCTACGCGCCTCAATATGTAGCTATTACTCAAGGCTTCTTTGAAGAAGAAGGGTTAGAAATAGAATTATCTACAATAGCTGGTGGAGATAAAACGATGACAGCCCTTTTATCCGATGGGATTGACATTGCTTTAGTTGGTTCTGAAACATCGATTTATGTATCTGCTCAAGGTGCCAATGATCCAATCAAAAATTTTGCACAATTAACACAAACAGACGGAACATTTTTAGTTGCAAGAGAAAAAATTGAAAACTTTTCTTGGGATATGTTAAAAGATTCAACATTTCTTGGACAACGTAAAGGTGGTATGCCGCAAATGGCAGGGGAATATGTGTTGGAAAAACATGGCATTGATCCCCAGGAAGATCTAGAGCTAATCCAAAATATAGATTTTGCTAATATATCTACAGCCTTTGCATCTGGTACAGGTGACTTTGTTCAACTATTTGAACCGACTGCTAGCGTATTCGAACAAGAAGGCAAAGGCCATATCGTTGCCTCATTTGGTACGGAATCTGGTCCTTTACCATATACAGTATTCATGACAAAGGATAGCTTTATGAACGAAAATCCAGAAGTGATTGAGAAATTTACACGAGCGTTAAAGAAAGCCCAAGATTTTGTTTATGAAAGTTCTGTTGAAGAAGTAGCCGAAGCGATTCAACCATTTTTTGAAGATACAGATATAGAGCTAATTGCAACGGTTGTTGAACGCTACCGTGAACAAGAATCCTTTGCGAAAGATCCCGTTTTAGATGAAGAAGAGTGGAACAATTTACAAGATATTATGGAAGAAGCTGGTGAACTTCCGAAACGTATGGATTATAAAGAATTAGTTGATACAACGTTTGCAGAGAAGGTTTTGGAGTAAAATGGACTTTTTAACTGTCACCAACGTTCACCATACGTATTTTTCAAAGGAAGCCGCAACAGAGGCATTACAAAATATTAATTTAACAATTAATAAAGGAGAATTTGTCTCTTTTATTGGCCCTAGCGGTTGTGGAAAAACGACACTTCTCTCCATAATTGCCGGATTGTTTCAACCTACTTCTGGGACAGTGAAAATTGAAAATCAAGCTGTTTATGGAAATTCCGACTTATCGATCGGATATATGCTTCAACAAGATTATTTATTTCCTTGGAAGACCATTGAAGAAAACATTACCCTCGGCTTAAAACTTTTAAAAGAGGATAACCAAAACTTTTCAAAGGTTACTTCTGATTTGTTACATGATGTTGGATTACCTCCAATTGGAGAAAAATATCCTAGAGAATTGTCTGGTGGAATGCGCCAAAGGGTTGCTTTAGCGCGAACCCTTGCAGTAGACCCGAAGATTTTATTATTAGATGAACCTTTCTCAGCTCTTGATTATCAATCGAAATTAAAACTCGAAGATTTAGTTGCAAACAAATTAAAAGAGTATGGTAAAACAGCAGTACTTGTGACCCATGATTTAGGGGAGGCGATTGCGATGAGTGATCGAATTTTCTTATTTTCCCCTAGACCAGGAAAGTTACATCAAATTTTTGAAGTACCAGAAGATTTAAGACAATTAACTCCCTTTGATGTAAGGTCCCATTCAAGTTATTCCCCCCTATTCCAAATCATTTGGAAGGAGCTTGAAAACCTTGAACAATCATAAACTCCACGAACAATTTAAACAGTCGCTTATTAAGGAAAAAAGATGGGTCCGGTTCTACCAACTATTAATTTTAATTGCCTTTTTTTCCCTCTGGGAAATCGCTTCAAGATCAAAATGGATTGACCAATTAATTTTTAGTTCGCCTTCAAAAATCTATACGTTACTAGTTGAAAATGTAGTAGACGGCACCATATTTGTTCATATAGGGTATACTGTCTTTGAAACGGTATTAGGATTTATCATTGGAACATTACTTGGAACAATTTTAGCGGCAATCTTGTGGTGGTCTCCATTTTTATCAAAGGTCTTAGATCCATACTTAGTTATATTAAATGCGATGCCGAAAGTAGCTTTAGGTCCTATTTTAATCGTTGCAATGGGTCCGGGGATGAATTCGATTATTACAATGGGTGCCATTATTTCAGTCATCATTTCAACGATTGTCATCTATACTTCCTTTAAAAACGTCGATGGGAACTATTTAAAAGTGATGCAAACCTTTAATGCATCACGGTTCCAAATGTTTAAAGAAGCTATTTTACCTGCTTCTTTTCCTACAATTATTTCAACGTTAAAAGTAAATGTTGGATTATCGTGGGTAGGGGTTATTGTAGGAGAATTTCTCGTATCATCTAAAGGATTAGGTTACTTAATTATTTACGGCTTCCAAGTGTTTAATTTCAATCTCGTGTTAATGTCATTGCTCATTATTGCGATCTTTGCAACCATTATGTATCAGCTGGTGGAATTGTTAGAAAAACGGTTAATTAAAAGTGAATAAAAAGAAGCATCATTCAAAATCATTTGAATGATGCTTTGTTATGTTAACATAACTTGTTTATAGTAGGCTTTAAAACTCTTCATCAATTGGTGAAGAAGTACGGAAAAAACGGAAGTTTCCTGTTGCGATTCGGGCATCCGTATTTTTCGCTATACGATCATAGCATTCGTTACACATATAAGTATGAATAGGACGATTTCGTAATTTCTTCGCTAAAGGTGCATCGTCATCAAGTTCGTTAATCGTATCGCAAATGACACATTGGACTCGCATATGATTAATCCTCCTACTATTCAACTCGGATTGCAGCAATATTTTTAATCGGGTTGTCGATATTTGACCCGTCTCCAAAAATAAGGTGAACAGGTCCGCCATCATTAATTGGTTTACCATCTTGACTATATTTAAAAATAATCGTAAACGCTTCTTCAATGGAGAAGGCGTGTTCTGTACCATCTTGAAGTTCAAACACGACACGTTCCGCATTTTCCTCAATTTCTGCATTTTTTAAGAAATGTTTAATTTCCATCCCGAATGTTCCAGTTTTCATTCCTTGTCGATCAAATTTTCGCTCTGTTTTTAAAGTTGGAGGGTAAGTTGCCCCTTCCATTATTTCTCTAGACCAGTGAGCACCAGCATTTTTTAAATACATTAAATCCTCATCGTCATCTTCTTTTTGTTCTGTAAAATATGTCGTTAAGTCTAATCGGCGATCATCAAAAATCCATACAGTTGGATCTAATGTAATTTTATATTTAACGGCACCTTTAATTGGTATAATCGTTTCCATTTTTATAGTCCCCCTAATCTATATATCATTTTTTAGTATAACGCTACTCATACTAATTAATAAAGAAATATAAATCAAAAGTTCTCTTTTCTAATGTATGGACTTGCATTTTTATCAGCTTAAAGATAAACTTTAATAAGATAGAATAGAAGAAATATCACAATGATGGGGGCGTCCTCATGGATACGAAACGTCAGTCTTCCTTCCAGGAAGAGGCTTTGGAATTACTGCTTAAGGATGCAGATAAAATTGCACGTTTAATAAAAGTTCAAATGGATCATTTAACAATGCCATCATGTCCTTTATACGAAGAAGTATTAGATACACAAATGTTTGGCTTATCACGGGAAATTGATTTTGCTGTTAAGCTTGGATTAATTGAACGTGAACGAGGAAAGGAAATTCTCGACACATTAGAGAAAGAACTTTCTTTGTTACATGAAGCGTACACAAACAAATAATTAGAAACTCAAACGCGAAATAGCGCTTTGAGTTTTTTTTCTAAAATGGGGAAATTGAAAATGAGAAAATATTTAGCTTATTATGTGAGGAATTTTGATTATCCATTATTCTTTACTTATGTATTTTTATGTTTATTCGGTCTTGTCATGATTTATAGTGCCGGTATGTGGGTTGCTATTGTAAACAAAGATCAAGGACCAGACTTTTACTACAATAAACAATTATTAAATTTATGTGTAGCAGGTGTCGCTTTTATAGTGGGTGCCTTTTTCCCATATAAACATTATAGTAATAAAAAACTTATGGTGGCACTTTTAGGCATTATGTTAGTTCTGTTATTTTGGGTATGGAATTTCGGGGTTGGTGCTGAACAATCAGGTTCCCAAAGTTGGATTGATTTAGGTATCATGAATTTCCAACCTTCTGAGTTTGCAAAACTATTTATTATTTTATATTTTGCTGGTGCCTTCTATCGAAAAAGTTTAAAAAATTCAATGGAAAACTTAGGACCAAATAATATTATTTATCCGATTTTAGTATGGTTATTAGTGATTTTCTGTGTTGCGAACGAAACCGATTTAGGTGCCGTTATGATTATATCTGGAATCGCCATTGCGGTTGTTGCAGCAAGTGGGATTCAATTTAAAAAATTTATGAAATTTTTTGCTGTATTAGGTGGGTTTGGTTCAGCATTAATAGGGCTTATTTTATTAGTTAAAGGTGAAGAAATTCTAACTCAAAACCGAGTTGGCCGTATTAAAGCCTTTTTAAACCCGTTTGAATATGAAACTGGCTCTAGCTATCAAGTTATTAATGGGTATATTGCGATTGGCTCAGGGGGATTAGAAGGGGTTGGCTTAGGTCAGTCCATTCAAAAATTAGGCTATTTACCAGAACCGCAAACCGATTTTATTATGGCGATTATTGCTGAGGAACTTGGAATACTAGGGGTCATCATTGTACTAGGTGGTCTTGGATTCATTGTCCTTAGAGCTTTAACAATTGCCTTAAAAACGAAGGATCCGCTTGCTAGAATGATTGCAGCAGGTATAGGTAGTTGGATTGCTGTTCAAACATTTATTAATCTTGGGGGATTATCGGGACTTATTCCGTTAACCGGTGTAACGCTACCATTCATTAGTTATGGCGGGACATCTATATTATTACTATCTTTTGCAATGGGGATATTAGTGAATATTTCCATGTATGTGAAGCTGGAAAAAAGAAGGTCTAAGGGGGAATCATTGTGAAGAAAATTAACAAAATTTTAGTAGCAAACCGTGGGGAAATTGCAATTCGTATTTTTCGCGCTTGTAATGATTTAAACTTAAAAACAGTTGCAATTTATTCAAGGGAAGATAGTGGTTCTTATCATCGTTACAAATCGGATGAATCTTATTTAGTTGGGGTTGGAAAGAAACCGATTGATGCTTATTTAGATATTGAAGGAATCATTGAAATTGCAAAACAAGCGGAAGTTGATGCAATCCATCCCGGTTATGGTTTCTTATCGGAAAATGTTGAATTTGCTAGACGTTGTGAAGAAGAAGGAATTATCTTTATTGGACCAACATCTGAACATTTAGATATGTTCGGAGATAAAGTAAAAGCAAGAGAACAAGCGGTAGCTGCAAAAATTCCAGTGATTCCTGGTAGTGATGGTCCAGTTAATACTGTAGAAGAAGTCATAGCATTTGGGGACAAATATGGCTATCCTCTAATGATTAAAGCTGCCCTTGGTGGTGGCGGACGTGGGATGCGTTTAGTTCAATCGAAGGAAGAACTAGCCTCTGCATTTGAACGAGCAAAGTCAGAAGCGAAGGCAGCATTCGGTTCTGATGAAGTTTATGTTGAGAAAGCTATCATTAAACCAAAACATATTGAAGTACAAATATTAGGAGATGTGACGGGGAATATTGTTCATTTATATGAACGGGATTGTTCTATCCAAAGACGTCACCAAAAGGTAGTGGAAATTGCTCCTTCCAATTCGATTTCAAAGGAACTTCGTAATCGAATTTGTGAGGCAGCTGTCCAATTAATGAAAAATGTTCAGTACATAAACGCAGGTACTGTGGAGTTTTTAGTATCAGGAAATGACTTTTATTTCATTGAAGTTAATCCACGAATTCAAGTAGAACATACGATTACAGAAATGATTACAGGTATTGATATCGTACATGCTCAAATTAAAATTGCTGAAGGACATGCAATCCATTCGGAAGAAATCGGAATTCCAGCTCAAGATCAAATTCCATTGTTCGGATATGCAATCCAATCTCGGGTTACGACAGAAGATCCTGCAAACGATTTCATGCCAGATACTGGTAAATTGATGGTGTATCGTTCTAGTGGTGGTTTTGGAGTACGATTAGATGCAGGGAATGGTTTCCAAGGTGCTGTTGTCACACCTTATTATGATTCATTACTCGTGAAAATCTCTACTTGGGGTATGACGTTTAAAGAAGCAGCGGCTAAAATGCATCGTAACTTAAGAGAGTTCCGTATTCGCGGTGTGAAAACGAACATTCCGTTTTTAGAAAATGTTGTACAGCATGATAAATTCATTACGGGTGAATTTGATACAAGTTTTATCGATACAACGCCTGAATTATTTAAATTCCCAGTACGAAAAGATAGAGGGACGAAATTATTAAACTATATTGGTAACGTTACTTTAAATGGTTTTCCAGGGATTGAAAAACGTACGAAACCAATTTTCGTACAACCAAACAAACCGAAAATCGATCTAAAAACTGAAATACCAGCTGGAACGAAACAAATTTTAGATGAGCGCGGTGCAGAAGGTCTTGTTTCTTGGGTAAAAGAACAAAAGGATGTATTACTGACTGATACAACTTTCCGTGATGCACACCAATCATTACTTGCGACTAGAGTACGGTCCCAAGATATGTTCCAAATTGCTGATTATAATGCACGTATGTTGCATGATTTCTTCTCCTTTGAATTATGGGGTGGAGCAACATTTGATGTAGCTTATAGATTTTTGAAGGAAGATCCATGGGTTCGTCTAGAAAAGCTTCGTAAACAAATGCCAAACGTGTTATTCCAAATGCTATTCCGAGGTGCTAACGCGGTAGGTTATAAAAATTATCCTGATAATTTAATAAGAGAATTTATTCGTGAGTCGGCTTCTTCTGGAGTAGATGTTTTCAGAATTTTCGATAGTTTGAACTGGATTAAAGGAATGGAAGTAGCAATTGATGAAGTTCGTCAAACGGGAAAAATTGCTGAAGCGGCAATTTGTTATACAGGCGATATTTTCGATGAATCACGAGCAAAATATTCCGTACAGTATTACAAGGAAATGGCCAAGGAATTAGAGGCGGCAGGAGCTCATATTTTAGCGATTAAAGATATGGCAGGGTTATTAAAACCAGAGGCGGCTTATTGTTTGATTTCGGAATTGAAAGATTCAACAGATCTACCAATTCATCTGCATACCCATGATACAAGCGGAAATGGTATTTATACTTATGCAAAGGCGATCGAAGCCGGTGTTGACATTATTGATACAGCCCTTGGTTCCATGTCTGGTTTAACTTCACAACCAAGTGCTAACTCATTGTATTATGCAATGAAAGGCGGCAAGCGGGAACTACGTGCGGATATTGATGCTTTAGAACAACTTTCTTATTATTGGCAAGATGTTCGTGCTTTCTATAGCGATTTTGAAAGTGGAATGAATAGCCCTCATTCTGAAATTTATGTACACGAAATGCCAGGGGGGCAATATAGTAATTTGCAACAACAAGCAAAAGCAGTTGGCTTAGGCGACCGTTGGGACGAAGTGAAAAAAATGTATTCACGGGTTAATTTACTATTCGGAGATATTGTTAAAGTGACACCTTCCTCTAAAGTTGTAGGAGACATGGCATTGTTCATGGTTCAAAATGATTTAGACGAAGAAAATATTTTCGAAAGAGGACTTACAATGGACTTCCCGGATTCCGTTGTGGAGTTATTCCAAGGTTATTTAGGGCAAGTCCATGGCGGATTCCCGAAAGAGTTACAAAAGGTGATTTTAAAAGATAGAGAAGCGATTACGGTTCGACCAGGGGAGTTATTGGAACCGATTAACTTTGAAGAACTAGAAAAAACTCTAACTGAAAAATTTGGACGTACTATAACAAAAAAAGATGTTTTAGCTTATGCGTTATATCCTAAAGTATTTGAAGAATATGTAGCGGCGACAGACATGTTCGGAGATATTTCAGTTTTAGACACACCGACATTCCTTTATGGGTTAAAGTTAGGGGAAGAAATTGAAGTAGAAATTGAAAAAGGGAAAACGTTAATTATTAAATTAATCGAAATTGGTGAACCGCAACCAAATGGTACTCGCATTATCTACTTTGAACTAAACGGTCAATCTCGAGAATTAGTCATTCAAGATTTAACTGTTGAAGTGGAAGGGACAAATGCAGTAAAAGCAGACCCAAGTAATCCAAATCAAATCGGTGCAACAATGCCAGGAACTGTGTTAAAAGTTGTTGTTTCAAAAGGTAGTCCTGTAAAACGTGGAGATCATCTATTAATTACGGAAGCTATGAAAATGGAAACAACAGTTCAAGCACCGAAGGACGGGGTAGTAAAAGAAGTCTACATTTCTAGTGGAGATGCAATTTCAACAGGAGATTTATTAATAGAATTAGAATAAAAGAAAGGGGCTGGGACAAAACCCACCTCTGAAATGAAAAGCCGGTGAAATTTTACGATAAGTAAAATTTCACCGGCTTTGATTA
>NZ_JBIQFG010000058.1:0-13477 GCF_045369345.1 Ureibacillus sp. 179-F W5.1 NHS
AAGTATATAGAAATCGGTGATTACGTGCTTTTTTATTTATGAAATTTTTTTAAACCCCAACAAATATTATAGAGCCACAAAAAAGATGGTAGGAATACATCCCACCATCCTTTTAGGTTGTTGACTAGAAACTATTTTTATTTCTTATCGTTCTATTAGTATAGATAAATAAATTAAAACAAAATTATACTAAAGATCCGCCACCGTTTTTAAGATATTTTTCAATTCCTTCAGCAGCACGGTATGCAAGTGCCCCTACTGTACCAGTTGGGTTCATACCAGAGTTGTGTGGGAAAGCATTTGCACCTGGGATAAAGACATTTTCACAATCCCACATTTGTAAATAATTATTTAATACAGATGTTTCTGGATCGGCACCCATTATTGCACCACCTGTATTGTGGGTTGTTTGGTATTTTGTTGTATCCCAATCGCCTTGGTCGCCAGTTTCGTTAATGATATCTGCGCCCATTTCTTCCATAATTTTTTTCGTAATTTCACGGATGTATTTTTGTTGGTTACGTTCATTTTCACGGTAGTTAAATGTCATACGTAATAACGGATCACCGTATTGATCTTTGTAAGTAGGGTCAAGGTCTAAATAATTGTTTTTGTGCGGCATTACCGATCCTTGGCTTCCAATACTTAAAGTACGATTTGTATATTTAACTGACGCATCTTTGAATTCCGCTCCCCAAGAAGGTGTACCTGAAGGAGTAGAGTTATTAGCAATCGGACGTTTACCATAATGTCCTAAAGCAATATTACCACCATGAAGGAAATTTAAATCCGAATGGTCAAAAAAGTCACCATTAAAGTCATCTAAAACCATCGCTAATGCACCAGTACCAGCATATAAGTTAAATTCTTTATCTTCAAAGAATCCTGTAGTTCCAGCTGAAGTCATTTGGTAAGCATAATTTTTACCAACTACACCTTTACCAGTTTCTGGATTGTATGGCGTACCAAGTTTAGAATTTAATAATAAACGAACATTGTTCAGTGCATATGCAGAAACAACAACAACATCTGCTTCTTGAATAAATTCTTCACCAGTAGTGCTATCCACGTATAAAACGCCAGTCGCTTTCCCATTTTCGTGTAAAATTCGACGAACATTAGCGTAAGTACGAATTTCAAAGTTACCTGTTTTTTCTGCTACTGGAATTACAGTTACGACTGGAGAAGCTTTTGCACCATATTCACAACCAAATCGTTCACAGAATCCGCAGTATTGACAAGCCCCACGAGTAATACCATCTGGGTTTGTATAATCTTCGGATAAAGTAGCAGCAGGAGCAGTATAAGGATGATACCCCAATGAAGTAGCAGCTTCTTTAAACATTTTCATTGCAGGAGTATTTAATAACGGGCCTGTTGGGTGATCCACTTGTGGTGAATCTGGTAGTGGATTCTTTTCTCCAGAAACACCAATCAATTGTTCAAATTTTTCAAAGTAAGGTACTAACTCATCATATGTAATACCCCAATCTTGTAAAGGCATATCTGCAGGGATTTTATCTTTTCCATAACGTTCAACTGTTTTTGTATAAATTTCAAAATCGTATGGGAAGAAACGGTAAGTTAATCCATTCCAGTGTTCACCAGATCCACCTAAACCATCACCAATTAAGAATGAACCGTGTTGACGTACAGGCAATGCACGTTGTGAAGGGTCGTGACGTACTGTCCATGTTTCTTTTGATAAATCTTGCATCATTTCTAAACGTTGAGAATAACGAAGTTCATCGTGTACCATTAAATAATCTGCGACAGAACGGGATTTTCCTCGTTCAAGTCCCACTACTTTATATCCTTTTTTAGTTAGTTCTGATGCAATAATCCCACCAGTCCAACCAACACCTACCGTAACTATATCTGTTTTTGGTAATTTCGTTGCCATCTTCAATTCTCCATTCTAATTAGTGATTATGTTGAGCATTTAATCCTTGTGGTTCATAAGTTACAAATTCATCTTTTTCAATGATTTCTTTGTAGCTCATTTGGTGACCAGGGAATTTACGCATTTTCCACCCTGCCATATCTTTATTTCCACCATACAACGGATCCGCATAAGCTCCTTCTAAAGTTGCAGTGCGTAATAATTTAAAGAAAAATGACGGTTTAACTGCAGCATTCAATTTAACTTCATCTGCTTCAACCGCTTTAAGAATTTCTACTTGTTGCTCTGCAGTTATTGAATAAAAGTTACTATCAAAACGTTTTTTCGCTTCATCGTTTAATAATTTAATACCTAATGTAAAAACTTGTTGACGATTCAAGTGGGTTTGATATCCAAATAACGGGGACGCATCTGGATTAAATGGTCCTTGAGTATATTCTTTTGAATTTAAGCCCCATGCGCCAGCTAATTGATGATCGATGAAATAAGCTACTAATAAGGACTTTGCTCCTGGACCAATTTCTGTTTCGGGGAAAATTTGTTCAGTTGCAGCTTCAATTGTTGAGTATTGTTCAGGTGTGAAGAACATTAACGCTTTATTATAATTTGAACTTTCTGCGCTGTGGGAATGTGAAGGATCTGCAGTTGTTGTAATTGTTTCATCACTATTTTTAGTTACTAGACTTGTTACTGCTCCACCTAGTACTAATCCACCAATGGTTAAACCCGAGTTTTTCAAAAAATTACGTCTTGTCGAACGTTTTTCTGTGAAATTTTCTTTTTCCGCCATAATTGACTCCTCCTAAAATTAACTAAACATTGCTCCAAAGTTAAAATAAATTGCATAAATAATTGACGTTAAAATGATAGTAAGCATGAAGGTTAAATGTTTTAACCCTAGCCAACATCCTACAATTATGGCAAGGCCGACCGCTGAACCAATTAACGCAAATGCGGGAACAGTACTATGGAAATGTGCAATGGAAAATGCGTAACCAACAGTTAATGTAATTCCTGCTAACATTTGTATAATTGTTAAAAGTTCGTCACGGTTATACTCCGTCATATAATCCCCCCTATCTCACTCTATTAAATTATTTACTTTTTATTTAAAGAGTGTATAATCATATAATATTCCTTGTAAAACTATTACAGTCTACAATAGTTATGTATACAATTCAACAACTTTGTGTACATTTTATTAAATTTATAGACTTTATCAATATATATTTTTATTATTGTAGATAAAATTTTATGATTTTGTTATAATTATAAGTTTTGAAAAGGGGTTGGAAAATGGAAGAACAAGAATATACAGTAGTTGAGCATTTAACGGAACTTCGAAAAAGACTTATTATTATTTCTTCCGTTTTCATTGTGACACTACTCATTGGATTCATTTTTGCACCTGATATTTTACAATTTATTAAGTCTCAAAAAGTTGCTCAAAACGTTGATTGGAACGTTTTTGGATATACAGATGGTATTTCAATTTATGTAAAATGTGCATTATTAGTATCTATTTGTTTAACATTGCCCGTTGCAATGCATCAACTTTGGTTGTTTACTAAGCCTGGTTTAACAAAAAAGGAAGCTTCTAGCGCTGCAAAATTTGTACCACTAGCATTCCTCTTATTTATTATCGGAGTATCCTTTAGTTACTTTATTCTTTTCCCATTAATGTTAAACTTTTTGGATAATATTAATCATTCCATTGGTGCAACAGAAACTTATGGAATGAAACAATATTTTACACTTATGTTCAATTTGTTAATTCCAGTGGGCATCGTATTTGAATTACCTGTTGTCATATTATTTTTAACTAAGTTGGGTATTGTTACCCCCAATCGATTAAGAAAGATGAGAAAAGTCTCTTATTTCATCCTGATCGTAATCGGTGTAATGATTTCCCCACCAGATTTTGTATCTGATTTTTTAATTATTATTCCACTATTACTTTTGTTTGAGATTAGTATTATTGTTTCAGAAAAAACATATAAAAAACAATTACAAAATATAGAAGTGTCTGAATAACACATTTCTTAGGAGAGGATGAATAAAATGATTCAATCAATTGGAGTTCCAGGATTAATTATTATTCTAGTCATCGCATTAATTCTTTTCGGACCATCAAAATTACCTCAATTAGGTCGTGCAGTTGGACAAACTTTAAAAGAATTTAAAGCTTCAACGAAGGATGTTGTGGACGACGTATCGGGAGAATTTAAAGAAGTGAAAGAAGAATTTACTTCAACTGAAAATAAAAAAGAAGAATCTGCAAAAAAATAAAGTTCCATTCAACTTCCGTCCCCTCTGATACAGTAAATCGATTTTTTAGAGGGGATGACAAGTGACACTTACTTTTGCAGTAAACTATTGGAGGAAAATATTTTATGTTGAACTCAATCGGTATTCCCGGATTAATCATTATTTTAGTAATTATATTAATCATGTTCGGTCCGTCCAAACTTCCAAAGTTAGGTCGATCTATTGGCGAGTCTATAAAAAACTTTAAAGATTCTACAAAAGATATTATGAGCGATGAAGAGGACGAGAAAAAAGATCAAAAGCTATAAAATTTGAAGGGCATCCTAAATGGTAGGATGCCCTTTTGTGTTCTATTAAACTACTATTTTTATTATAGAGGAATATTTCCATGCTTTTTCGCTGGTCGGGATTCCTCTTTATTTGATAGCATATCTAAAGACTGAATTAATTTAATGCGTGTCTCTCTTGGATCAACGACATCATCAACCATACCACGAGATGCTGCAACATAAGGATTTGCAAATTTTTCTTTATATTCTTCGATTTTCGCTTCACGGGTACTTTCAGGATCTTCCGAATTAGCTATTTCATTGGCAAAAATAATGTTCGCTGCCCCTGCAGCACCCATTACTGCGATTTCTGCATTCGGCCACGCAAAAACTAAATCTGCTCCAATTGATTTAGAATTGAGTGCCACATATGCTCCCCCGTAAGCCTTACGTAAAATGACCGTTATTTTCGGTACTGTCGCCTCCGAGTATGCATATAAAATTTTTGCACCATGACGAATAATCCCACCGTGCTCCTGCTTCACTCCAGGGAAAAATCCGGAAACATCTTCAAAAGTAATAATCGGAATATTAAAAGCATCACAAGTTCGAATAAATCGTGAAGCTTTATCGGATGAATCAATATCTAATCCACCCGCTAACGCTTTCGGTTGGTTACAAACTAATCCAACGGACTCCCCTGCTATTCGCGCAAAACCAACAACAATATTTTTGGCAAATTCAGCCTGAACTTCCATAAAGGATCCTTCATCTACTACCTGTTCAACTACTTTCCGAACATCATAAGGTTTCGTCGGTTCAATCGGTACAAAATCAATAATATCCGGACGATAGTCATCCCCTTCAGGACGAGGGAATCTTGGTGCTTTTTCTTTATTATTTTGTGGCAGATAACTTAGAAGATTGCGAATTTGTTCGATAGACTCCTCTTCAGATGGAGCACGGAAATGGGCATTCCCACTAATCGTATTATGAACTTTCGAACCACCTAAATCTTCCGATGAAATTTTCTCCCCGGTAACGGTTTCGATTACTTTTGGTCCCGTTATAAACATTTGGGACGTTTTATCTACCATTAAAATAAAGTCCGTAATAGCCGGGGAGTAAACTGCTCCACCTGCACAAGGTCCCATAATAACCGAAATTTGTGGAATGACTCCGGAATAGATCGCATTTCGGTAAAAAATGCTCCCATATCCATCTAAAGATAATACGCCTTCTTGAATTCGGGCACCACCAGAATCATTAATGCCAATAAAAGGAGTACCGTTTTTAGCAGCTAAGTCCATTACAGCAGCTATTTTTTTAGCATGCATCTCACCTAATGCACCACCAAAAACCGTAAAATCTTGGGCAAATAAATAAACATTACGCCCATTAATTTTACCAAATCCAGTTACTACCCCATCACCAGGACCCTTTTGTTCATCCATACCAAAATCAGTTGTTCTATGTGTAATGAATGGATTAATTTCTACAAATGTTCCTTTATCTAATAATAAATCAATCCGCTCACGAGCTGTAAGCTTACCCTTTTCATGTTGCTTTTCAATACGCTTGTCCCCACCGCCAAGCTCAATTTCACGTTTACGATCATACATCTCATTAATTTTGTCGAACATGTCCATAGCTCTATATATCCCCTTTTTTACTTTTATCACAAAGTTCATATAAAACACCGTAAGAGTCCTTAGGGTGTAAAAAGGCAACTTCTGCTCCCCCGGCACCTGGATTCGGCTCATCTGAAAGAATACGCACACCCTTTTCCCGTAATTCTTTCATTCTTTCACGAATTCCTATTACCCCAAATGCAACATGTTGAATACCTTCTCCACGTTTTTCGATATGTTTATATATCGCACTTTCTTCACTAGTAGGTTCTAAAAGCTCAAACTTCACATTACCTGCATCAATGAACGCTACGCGAACATGTTGAGATGGAACCTCTTCTATTTTTAGTAATGTTAAGCCTAGAGTTTCAGTATAATATGTAATACGTTCATCCAGGTTTTTAACTGCAATCCCAATATGATCTACACCCTTCATGACAACACCCCTTCTGTTATAGTACATTTCTATTGTACCGAAATGGAAAACAATTCGCTACGTACTTGAGATATTTTTCAAATTTGATAAACTAAATTTAATAATAGAAGGAGAGAACGAAAATATGAGTAATAAAAAATTCCAGAAAATAGTCGTATATAGTATGATAGCCATTATGGTCATTTCAACTCTAGCATTTGGTTTATCGTTCTTCTAAACAGCTTCCACCGCGATTACGATTGTGTAATCGCTTTTTTCCTGCTTTTTTTCTTTATTCCTTTGTAGGATTGTTTAATCATTAAATATTGATCCATTTCTTCGATAAATTGATAAAGGGAGGCCATTGCTAGAAATTTTTCATGATTTTCAGGTAATGGCATTTTGGCAAATTCCTCTTTCACAATTTCTAATTTATTGCGAAAGCGTTTCGCAGTATTACCCGGATGCACATTTTCAGCTAGTTCCTCCATAAAATCGGCAACTAAGTTTGTTTGCTGTACCATAACAGGCAATGTTGTAATTTTAGGTAGTACTCGTTCGATAATCTCCAATTGCTTTTCGCGCATATCAAAATATAAATAGTATTCATTTTGTTTACGGGTTAGATGATTTTCGACATCTTTAAAAGCAAGGGATTTCGCTTTATTTAATATATTGGCCGCTTCTATAATTTCTTTACCATCCCACGAAGTATCCCCATTGCGCAAATACTTTACAATTTCACTAAAAATCGAACTATATAAATCTTCAATTTCACAAAGATATCGATCCAGTTCTTTTTGGAAATCCCCCATATACATATTGACGGCAAGTGCTGTTCCAAATCCGATCGCCATTAAGGCCATTTCATTTAAAAATAAGTCCAATGTAAAATTTGCTTCTCCATAAATATGCATAATAATAACGGAACTTGAAACAAAGCCAGCTGCAACATTTAAAGAGACAATCGTAGGGATAAAAATTAGTATCATACAACCTAATACGAGTGGATTGTAGCCGAACGTTTCTAAAGCGAGATAGGCAAAAGCCATTCCAATGAAACTTGCAATCAATCTCGTATAAACGGCATGTACAGATTTCTTTTTAGTCGTTTGTATACAAAGTATTGTTAAGATGGCTGCCGATGAAAAGTATTGTAAGTCAAAGTAGTGGGCAATGGCAATGGCAATGGCAGCACCTACTGCAGTTTTAACTGTGCGATAGCCGATTTTAAATTTTTTGATATCGACTTCCTCCTTTAAGCTTTGAAGCGTTTATAAAAGTAAAATCGGATTATTGTGACAATTTGAAAGAAAAGAACATGTCCTTAAAAAATTTAAGGACAAGTTCTTTCATCTTTTTACATTAAACTTCGTCACAATATTCTTCAAAGTTTGCTTGTAAATTTGTAATAACCGACATCGGATCATGACCTTCGATTTCATGACGGCCGATATCTGCAACTACTTTACCATCTTTTAATAATACAAAGGCTGGTGAAGAAGGAATGTGGTTTTCACCAAAGAAATGACGGGCTGCAGCTGTTGCTTCTTTATCTTGACCAGCAAATACAGTTACTAAATGATCTGGACGTTTATCGTAATGAATCGCGTTTGCTGCAGCTGGACGGGCAATCCCTCCTGCACAACCACAAACAGAGTTTACCATCACAAGTGTAGTACCAGGACGAGCAAATGCTTCCTCTACCTCTTCTGGTGTACGCAGTTGTTCGTAACCTGCTCCCTCTATTTCAGCACGCGCTGTTCTTTTAATTTCCTCCATAAATAAATCGTAATCCATATTCATGATTTATCGCTCCTTTCAACTATATATATTATCACAAAGACGTCTATTTGAATGTTTTAAAATACTGATCAATGATCTTTAGCAAATAATTTTGTTACACCTTGAGTAACCGTTATTTCCCCTTGTAATATTTCCTTTTCAATTGACTTCATTTGCCCCTTTTTATCGGAATTATTAAAAAATGAGTCAATCAAAGTGTCCGTAATCATTGATTGGAACCATTCTCTTGTCTGTTCTAGTCGTCTTGTTTCCCAATAGTTAGAGTCTTTAATTGTTTTTTCGAATTGACAAATCATGTCCCAAACATCGGTTAATCCTATTTTCTTAATCGAGGATACAGGTAATGCTTTACTAATCCATCCAGGTGTAGCAGGTTGAAGAAAGTGAAGAATTTGCAAATACTCACGAACAGTTTTTTTTGCTTTCGGCATATTATCTCCGTCACTTTTATGGACAATAATCCCGTCTGCTAACTCCATA
Organism: Ureibacillus sp. 179-F W5.1 NHS; assembly: GCF_045369345.1. Taxonomy (NCBI): domain Bacteria; kingdom Bacillati; phylum Bacillota; class Bacilli; order Caryophanales; family Caryophanaceae; genus Ureibacillus; species Ureibacillus sp. 179-F W5.1 NHS. The sequence continues at coordinate 8,773 of NZ_JBIQFG010000058.1, forward strand.
ATCCCTTTTTTCATACCTTGCAATTCATCACCTGCACCAGTTAATACTAAGAGAAGGAAGAAGTCAACCATTCCGCGAACATATGTCTCACTTTGTCCGACTCCAACTGTTTCGATTAATATGACATCGTAACCAGCTGCTTCACAAAGCAACATTGTTTCCCTTGTTTTTTTATGAACACCACCAAGGGTACCTGCACTCGGTGATGGTCGTACGAAAGCACTTTTATGACGACTTAATTCTTCCATACGAGTTTTATCTCCTAGTATACTTCCACCAGAAAGGGATGAACTCGGATCAATGGCAAGAACTGCAACCTTTTTCCCCAAATTACAAAGCATTGTTCCAAAGGCTTCGATGAAGGAACTTTTTCCAGCACCTGGTACACCTGTTATTCCAATTCGAATACTGTTCCCTGTGTAAGGTAATAGTTCCTGTAACAATTTTTGGGCTTGCTCCTTATGTTCGCGATGAGAACTTTCTATGAGCGTAATCGCTTTTGAAAGGGAAGTGCGTAAACCTCTACGCACTTCCTCTGCTAGCTTTGGAATATCTATCGTTTGCTGCTTCTTTTTTCGAAATTTTTTTGGAGAAATCGATCTTCCATCATGGTTTCCTTCTACACCGGCCATTACATGTAATGCACCTTTGTCTGTTTGTTCTTCCATTACAAAGACACTTCCTCGTAACCTAATCGTTTGTATATTTCTTCAATAATTTTAATGGCAGATACAGGGATAACCGTTCCTGGGCCAAATATCGCTACAGCTCCAGCATCATATATAAATTGATAGTCTTGGGCTGGAATAACCCCGCCTACGATTACGATAATATCTTCCCGACCAAGTTTCTTAAGTTCTGCTATCAGTTCAGGAACTAATGTTTTATGTCCAGCTGCAAGAGAGGAAACACCAACACAGTGAACGTCATTTTCTACTGCCATTTGTGCAGCTTCTTCAGGTGTTAAAAATAGTGGAGAAATATCCACATCAAAGCCTAAATCCGCATAACCTGTTGCTACAACTTTCGCTCCTCGGTCGTGACCATCTTGCCCCATTTTAGCCACGAGAATACGTGGACGACGCCCTTCGTTTTCTAAAAACTCCTCCGTCATTTGTTTAACTTCTTTGATTAACTCATCATCTGAGAAATTGGAAGAATAAACACCTGAAATGGATCGAATGACAGCTTTATGTCTACCGGAAACCTTCTCAATGGCATCAGAAATTTCACCGAGGGAAGCACGAGCACGAGCAGCATCAACTGCTACAGCTAATAAATTCTCTTCACCTGTTTCAGCAGCACGAGTAAGTCGAGATAAATGTTTTTGAACCTCTTCTTCATTACGATTCAACTTTAATTTTTCTAAACGCTCGATTTGTTTTTGTCGAACAATTGTATTATCAATATCTAAAATATCGATTGGTTCTTCCACATCTAATAAATATTTATTCACGCCGACAATCGTTTCCGTTTTAGAGTCGATTTTAGCTTGACGTTTTGCTGCCGATTCTTCTACTTTCATTTTTGGTAACCCTGTTTCAATTGCTTTTGCCATTCCACCTAGTTGTTCAATTTCTTCAATTAACGCCCAAGCTTTTCGGGTAAGCTCATCCGTTAATTTTTCTACATAGTAAGATCCACCCCAAGGATCAATCACTTTTGTCATACCGGTTTCTTCTTGCAAGAATAGTTGCGTATTCCGCGCAATACGAGCTGAGAAATCCGTTGGTAATGCAATCGCTTCATCAAGGGCATTTGTATGAAGGGATTGGGTATGCCCCATTGCCGCTGCATTTGCTTCCAATAATGTTCTTGTTACATTATTGAATGGATCCTGCTCTGTTAAAGACCATCCCGATGTTTGGGAATGGGTACGCAATGCCAATGATTTTGGATTTTTCGGACTAAATGTACTCATCATTTGAGCCCAAATACGGCGTGCAGCCCGCATTTTTGCTACTTCCATATAATAATTCATTCCAATTGCCCAAAAGAAGGAAAGCCTTGGTGCGAATGAATCAATATCGATTCCAGCTTTTAAACCTGTTCGCACATATTCAAGACCGTCCGCTAACGTATAAGCTAATTCGATATCATTTGTTGCGCCGGCTTCTTGAATATGATAACCAGAAATGGAAATTGAGTTGAATTTCGGCATAAATTTACTCGTAAATTCAAAAATATCGGCAATAATTTTCATGGACATTTCTGGTGGATAAATATACGTATTACGTACCATATATTCTTTTAATATATCATTTTGAATCGTACCTGCTAATTGTTCGGTAGAAACTCCTTGTTCTTCCGCTGCAACAATATAGAAGGCCATAATCGGTAATACGGCACCATTCATCGTCATCGAAACAGACATTTGATCTAATGGAATTCCATCAAATAATATTTTCATATCTTCAATCGAGTCGATGGCTACCCCTGCTTTCCCGACATCCCCTTTTACTCGAGGATGATCCGAATCATAGCCTCGGTGGGTTGCTAAGTCAAAGGCTACCGATAACCCCTTTTGACCCATCGCTAAATTTCTACGGTAAAAGGCATTCGATTCTTCTGCAGTTGAAAATCCAGCGTATTGTCGAACAGTCCACGGACGGGCTACGTACATGGTCGGATAAGGTCCTCGAGTATTTGGCGCAATACCAGAGAAGTCATTTAAATGGCTCACCTGTTGAATATCTTCTCTATTATAAAATTCGTTCACTTTTATTTCTTCATTTGTCATAAATGAATGGGTAGGATTTAATTTTTCATCCAAAAATACTTCTTTTAAATGGACGGATTTAAAATTCGGTTTACTCATCGTTGCACCTCCTGCAAACTTTCAAGTACCTCTGTCAGCTTTTCCACAATATTTTGACCTGCATATATAAAGCCATTTACCCCTTTTGCTAACCAGTCCTTCTGCTCTTCATCAAACTTCCCAGCTACATCGAATAGTAACTGCTCTGGTTTTGCAGGAAGAAGTGTTGGGACAATATTTCTTGTTTCATCATCTTTGGCAACAAAAATCACATAATCAAATTCATTATTTTGTAACCATGCTTGTGCTGTTTCAACGTTTTGAATTTCTCCAGATTGTTCAGGTGTAATGCCTGCCGTTGCAAAAAAGCCTGATACATAGTCAGCTCGAGGTTTAAAGTCCTTTAAGTTGCCAAAAGTTAAAATACCAATTTTCGGTTGTACCTTTTGATAGTTTACACGTAATTGTTCAAATGGTATTGCTAATCGTTTTACTTGTTTAAATAGCGGATTTATTTCCATCGCCACTTCATCACTTGGATTGGCATAAATGTTAGTACCGATTAACGATTGTTTTCTAGTTTCAACAGCCTTACGACGACTTTCATATACGGCATCTAACTCATTTTGTAATCTCCCTGACTCTATATAGATATCAATACCGCCAGCTTCTTCAATTTCTAAAAACAAATCCCATGCCTTTTCAATATACTCGGCTGTTAGTGATTCGATAAAGTAGGAACCACCCGAAGGATCTAAAACCTTTTCTACAAAGGATTCTTCTTTTAAAACTAATAAAACATTTCGTGCAATACGAATGGATTTTTCGGTAGGTTTTGTTAAACAATCGTGGGGATGAACCGTAAATAGGTCTGCTCCTCCGATTAACGCTGCAAATGCTTCATTACCTGCACGTAATAAATTGACATACACATCCAATGTAGAAAAACTTCGTAATGAAGTTTCGGCAACAATTGGAATCGGCCTCGCTTCTGTAATTCCATAAGCGGATGTAAACGCTTTCCACAATACTTTAAAAGCACGTAATTTTGCAATCTCACCGAAAAAGGATGTGTCGACAGCAAAATTGACAAAAAACTTGTTTAAAAATTTATCAAAATCTTTTTCTTGCTCCGCGAACTTTGCTGCAAGGGCAAGGGAAAGAGCTAATTCTTGTATTGCATGGGCCCCTTCGTGATGATATGTAGCGGTATTGGCCGAAATTGTTCTCACTTGTTTAAAATTTTCCAAAAATATTGGTTGATTTGAAAGAATAAAACCTTCTATATCAAAATTTTTTATATGATTAAAAACATTTAAAATTGGATCTTTTTCATTTTGAACGATTAATTTGAATGAATTTTCAGTTAAAAAACTAGATAAAGTCGTTATATGTTCTTCATTCCATTCAAATGCTACTCGACTATCAATCGTTAGTACTTCATTTCCTTTATCGATACTATCTTGTAAACGAACAAAAAATTCTGCTGGTGTTTCTCCATAAATTTGTTGCGCTACTTTTAAACCGGTTGCTGACTTTAAAGAACGGATAGTAGAAATTTGTTTATCCAATTGGTCACTTAACTGGTCTAATAGCATTTCCTGTGTATAGAGTGGTTGTAGAGTGACACCCTCTATTGTTTTGGTGAATAAAGTTTCAAACGGTTTCCCCTTTAATGCTTTCACGGCTTGTTCTTTCCATTCCTCATAACGAACAGTCGGAAAATCAATGTTTTTCATTTGAATTGACATATTCTCGCTAAACAGCTTCCCCCTTTAACTTTATCTAATTACTATTTTACATTAGAATAAGTTTCCAATAAAGTATAGATATGAAATGTAGTCGTGGTACTATATGGAATTTGTTGAAATAAGGTTCTAAGTCAAATGTTGGGGTGAGCATTTAGCTCACTCCTAATTTATGCGACCCGAACATCTATATTTTTAT
>NZ_JBIQFG010000059.1:0-13422 GCF_045369345.1 Ureibacillus sp. 179-F W5.1 NHS
TTTATTTAAAATAATCAAAGCCGGTGAAATTTTACTTATCGTAAAATTTCACCGGCTTTTCATTTCAGAGGTGGGTTTTGTCCCAGCCTCTTTTTTTACATCATAGATAACAATGTCCCACCAATTATACCGGTAACAACAACAACCCACGGTGACATCTTCCAATAGGAAAGCATACTAAAAAGAATAACAGCAAAAACAAAATCAATTGATTCTACAATAGATGAAGTAAAAATCGGGTTATAAAAGGCGGCAATTAAAATCCCTACGACAGCCGCATTAATACCCATAAAAACTCCTTTCATTTTACTGTTCCGTCGTACTATATCCCAAAACGGTAATATACCAAGAACAAGTAAAAATGCCGGCAAAAAGATGCCAATAGTAGCTAAAATGCCTCCAAACCACCCATCCATGACAGCACCAATGTATGCAGCGAAAGTAAATAACGGTCCAGGAACGGCTTGGGTTGCTCCATAACCAGCTAAAAATGCCTCTTCACTAATGAAATTTGTCGGAACAAACTCCCGCTCAAGGAGAGGCAATACAACGTGTCCACCTCCAAAAACAAGAGAACCCGCTCGATAAAAACTATCGAACATCGCAATGAAAGGAGAAGCAATCACTTCCCTTAAAATTGGTAATAAGATGAGAAGACCAAAAAATAAAGTAATACAAAAAAGGCCTAGTTTTTTACTAATTGGTACTTGAAAATTAGCCGCATGATCCTCACTTGTTTCTTTATATAATAAATATCCGATTAGACCAGCTATTATTATAACGCCAACTTGAGCATATACCGTTTGCCATAGTAAAACGACCGCTAAGGCCAAAATCACAATAGCTTTTCGAGTCAAATCTGGTGCTAAATTCTTTGCCATCCCTAAAATGGCATGGGCTACCACTGCTACTGCAACAATTTTTAAACCGTGAATCCATCCCATGCTACTTACATTTAGTTCTCCAACGATTAAAGCAAAAATAATTAGAGCAACTACAGAGGGCATCGTAAAGCCTAGAAATGAGATAATTCCTCCTAATAAGCCACCACGCATGATGCCGATACCTATACCAACTTGGCTACTAGCAGGGCCAGGTAAAAACTGGCATAGAGCAACTAAATCCGCATAGGATTTTTCATCTAACCACTTTCTACGACGAATATATTCCTCATGGAAATATCCTAGATGGGCAATAGGACCACCAAAGGAGGTTAGTCCTAATTTTAAAGACACTAAAAAAATTTCGATACAAGTTTTTAATGTCGTCCTGTTCTCGTTCATTATGTTAATCTCCACTCTTATTTTCCATTCATCATAGCAAGATTTTATAATAGGGAAAATGCATTAACAAAGGAATTTACATAATTTTAATATAAAACATTTTAAGCCCTATCCATATGGAAGGGCTTCGTTGCATTTTATTATTTTTTCTTAGACCTTGTTTCAACAATTTCTTCTACTTCTGTAGGATCGTCATCCATTACACCTTTCGTGGATGATTTAAATTCTTTTAAAGTTTCTCCAACCGCTTTACCTAGTTGAGGTAATTTAGCGGGACCAAAGATGATTAATGCCAATACTAAAATGATAATTAGCCCTGGAACACCGATACTTGCCATTTTAACTCCTCCTTAAATGGTTTATTCATAAGTGACGTTCAACCGTTCTCTTCTTTTTAAGGACCAACTGGATATGCCAATACTTATCTCAAATAGTAATAATAATGGGACAACGATGATAAAATCCGATAGAAAATCCGGAGGTGAAATAGATACTCCGATAATAATTAAAATAAAATAAGCAACCTTCCTCATTCGCTTTAATTTATCGGGCGTAACTATTCCGACATTGGTTAAAAATAATATAACAACCGGTAATTCAAAAACGAGTCCTACTGGAAGTACGATATGAAATAACAATGTGAAATATTGTTTTATTCCATATGTTTCAATTGCACCAATTGACGTGTTCACATTCGATAAGAAATTGACCATTAAAGGAAACAATAAAAAGTAACTAAAACTAATTCCTAATAAAAATAGTAAAAATGAAATTGGGATATAAAAAAGGGTACCCTTCGCTTCCTTTTCTGTTAATCCTGGTTTTACAAATAGCCAAATTTGCCATAAAGTCACTGGCAATGTAATGAGCAGGGCTAAAATAAGGGCACATTTCACATAAATCATGAGCCCATCCGTATAACCGAATATGTTCCAATCTACAACGGTGGCGGTTGGCTGCTGTTTTATAAAGTTTAATGTTTTAGGCGCTAGCCAAAAGCCTAATAATAAAGATAAAACAAATGTTATAGAAATGATGATTAATCGTTTTCTTAATTCCTCTAAATGCTCAACTAGTGTTAATTCCTTCTCTTCATTCATTGTTATCACCAAATTTCATAAAGAACATCTCCTTTGGTGCCATTATTATGTGCACCAATGGGAAGTTCCATTATGAACGGTCAAAAAAATTTATTATTAACAGATGATCAAAATAGTAAAATTATTGCAAAAAATGAATGCAATTAACTATGTTTCCGTTAAAATTCGACTTGATTTTAATATATATTTGACCCACTTTCAGTTTCATAGTAATATTTTTTTCATAATTCAAAAAGAATAGGTGTTAATATTGTCGAATTTATTTAGAAAAAAAAGGTTAGACGATTTATTAAATCAACATGGCGAAGGCCAACTGAAAAAAACATTAGGAGCCACTGATTTAATTTTACTTGGCGTTGGTGCAATTGTTGGAACAGGTATATTTATACTCCCTGGAACAGTAGCTGCCAGTCATTCTGGACCTGCTATTGTTTTTTCTTTTTTAATAGCCGCTTTTGTTTGTGCCCTTGCTGGGATGTGTTATTCTGAATTTTCTTCTGCCATCCCCGTAACAGGTAGCGCTTATACGTATGGATATGTAGTATTTGGGGAAATTATCGCTTGGTTTGTCGGTTGGGCTTTAGTATTAGAATATGGATTAGCCGCTGCTTCCGTTGCGACTGGTTGGTCATCCTATTTAATTTCATTATTAGAAGGATTAAACATTTCCATCCCTACCGTTCTTTCAGGGCCATTTAACCTAGCAGAAGGGACTTTTATAAACCTTCCTGCTATTTTAATCGTATTGATTATTTCCTATTTATTAACGCTAGGCATGCAAGAATCAGCAAAAGTAAATAGAATTATGGTTTTTGTTAAAGTAGGTGTGATTCTTTTATTCATCGTTGTTGGAATGTTTTATGTAAAACCGGATAACTGGCAACCTTTCATGCCCTTTGGTGTAGAAGGGGTTGTTTCTGGTGCAGCACTTGTATTTTTTGCTTACTTAGGTTTTGATGCAGTATCTTCTGCAGCAGAAGAAGTAAAAAATCCACAGCGGAACTTACCAATCGGAATCATTGGTTCATTATTAGTTTGTTCCTTACTTTATATCGCTATGTCTCTAGTTTTAACGGGGATCACTCCTTATACGACTCTTAACGTAAGTAATCCCGTTAGCTTTGCGATCGATCTTGTTGGACAAGATTGGATCGCTGGTATAATTTCATTAGGTGCTGTTACTGGTATGATGACCGTCATCCTCGTCATGATTTATGGCGGTTCCCGATTACTTTTTGCCATTGGTCGAGATGGCTTACTACCAAAAGTAATGAGTAAAGTAAATCCAAAACATAACACACCCGTTATTAATACATGGATTTTCGGATTAGTAGTAGCCTTTTGCGCCGGTTTTATCCCGCTAGGTACTCTGGCAGAGTTAGTAAATATGGGAACTTTAATCGCCTTTACAATCGTTTCTTTAGGTATTATTTTCTTACGGAAAAATACAAACGCTCTTTCATCAGGTGGCTTTAAAGTGCCATTCTTCCCCGTGCTACCAATTTTATCATTCTTAGCTTGTTTATTTTTAATGACTCAGCTATCAATAAATACATGGATTGCATGTGGAATATGGTTTGTAATCGGTTTTGTATTTTACTTCTTATATGGAAGAAAACATAGTACATTAAATGAGAAATAAAATAGAGGAGCTTCTATCGTCCTTTGACAATAGAAGCTCCTTTTAATTATTCTCTTTGTCCTTTAAATATTGTTGATATAAATAGGCAACCCATATACAATGGCTATTTCCTCGAATATTGTTTAGTAACCCTTGAACAATCGTATTACTTAATTTAGGGTTATTTAAATCTTCCTGCAACATCATTAAAGATTCTTGGACAACAGAATCTTCATGTATCTCCCCTTGTACTTCCATTAATAATTCGTTAAGTTGTTCCTTTGAAATTGTTGGGTGTACATCCGTTTTGATTAAATATTCTGGTGTTATAAAAGGAATTTTAGAATACTCAGCAACAATTGTCACTTTTTCGACAATTGTTTGGCACAATTTGTTCAAATCGATTGCATAATTATCTATTAAGAATAGTTCTGAATACCCCTTCATTAGTCCATTAATCGTAAATAAAATATCAAGATGCATCTGATGATTTATATGTGCAAACTGCCTTTGAACGATTGTTAGAACGATTTTATTTAACATCGTCATATACATGTGCATTCTATCTAAAAGTTCTTGATTAAAGGACAGAACCTGTTCTTTAACAAATACTTTTGCAAAGTTTGCTTGCTGTTGAAACTCACCGAACGTGACATATAGGAAATGAAATAATAAATCTTCCGGTGGCCTTTCACTGACCACCCGTTCAATTTCTGCTATAAAACCGTTCATAAACTGATCAATCAAACTATGAATGAGCTCATCCTTCGATTTAAAGTGAAGATAAAAGGCTCCCTTCGATATACCACAACGCTCAGTTATTTGCTGTACCGATGTCGCTTCGAAACCGTTTTCAGCAAATAATTCCAGCGCTTTCTCCATAATGAGTTGTTTTTTTACCACTTAAAACACTCCTACCCCATTTGTTTGACAACTGACTAATTAGTCATTAGTATAAATAACTGTAATACAAGAGTCAATTAAGGGCAGGTGTAAAGGTGAAAGGTTTAGTAAATTTTGTCCTGAAAAATAAACTTGCTGTATGGTTACTTACTATTATCATTACAGTTTCAGGTATTTATTCAGGGACGCGAATGAAGATGGAATCCATACCTGACATTTCCATTCCTTATTTAATTGTAATGGGGGTATACCCTGGTGCTACCCCAGAACAAGTAATGGATGAACTGTCAATACCGATGGAAAAAGCAGTTGAAGGTCTTGAAGATGTCAAAGCTGTATATTCAAACTCATCATCCAACGTTTCCCAAATTCAAATTGAATATGATTACGGCGTTGATATGGATGAGAAAAAACGTCAGTTAGAATCCGCGATTGATAATGTTACATTACCAGAAGAAGTGGAAGAGCCTTCTATTATGGCCATTAGTATGAATATGATGCCAGTTGTTGCTCTTTCAATTAGTAGTACAGAAGAAGACATTGTTGAATTAACTTCAACAGTTGAAGATATTCTATTACCAAAAATCGAAAAAATTGATGGTGTAGCTTCAGCTACTATCACTGGGCAGCATATTGAGGAAGTTGAATTCACTTATAACGAAGAAAAAATGGCTTCCCTTGGGTTAACAGAAGATACTGTTAAACAAATGGTTCAATCCAGTGACATGGCCCTATCTTTAGGTCTATATGAATTTGTTGAAGGTGAAGAAGCAGTAGCAGTTGACGGCGATATTCAAACCGTCGATCAGTTAAAAGAAATGCTTATTCCAGTAACACCTACAGCTGAAAATCCAGTACCTTTTGTTAAACTTGGTGATATCGCGACAATTGAAACGGTTGGTAAAGTTCAATCCGTATCTCGTACAAATGGCGAAGATGCCATTGCAATCCAAATTGTTAAAGGCCAAGAAGCAAACACTGTTACTGTAGTAAACGCTGTAAAAGATTTAATTGAAGAAGAAGAAGCTGCAATTGATGGTTTACAGGTCGATATATCTTTAGACCAAGCTGAACCAATCGAAGATTCCGTATTTTCAATGGTAGAAAAAGCAGTGTTCGGTGGTTTAATCGCCGTATTAATAATTCTTTTATTCTTACGCGACTTTAAATCTACTATTATTTCAATCATTTCAATTCCAGTTTCTATCTTTATGGCTTTATTGCTATTAAACTGGTTAGATATTACGTTAAACATTATGACGTTAGGTGCCATTACGGTAGCGATCGGTCGTGTTATCGATGACTCCATCGTTGTAGTAGAAAACATTTATCGTCGTATGCACTTAAAAAATGAAAAACTTCATGGTCGTGCCCTAATCCGGGAAGCGACAATTGAAATGTTCAAACCAATTCTTTCTTCTACATTAGTAACAGTTGCTGTATTTGCACCTCTTATTTTCGTAGGTGGAATGGTTGGAGAATTATTCATGCCATTCGCATTAACAATGACATTCGCATTAGGTGCGTCATTGCTTGTTGCGATAACAATCGTACCAGCATTATCCCACTTCTTATTCCGTAAAAAGCTTTATGGTGAGAAAACAGAAAAGAGTCATAAAGAAGTAGGTAAACTTGCATTATGGTATAAAGGCGTATTAGAAAAAACATTAAATCATAAAGTAATTACTTCTGTAATTGCGATTATTATTTTAGCTGGTTCCCTTGCCCTTACTCCTTTAATCGGATTTAGTTTCATGGGCTCTGCAGAAGAGAAAGTTATGTATTTAACTTATACACCTAAAACTGGAGAGTTAATGGAAGAAACTGAAGCGAACATTAAGGAAGTAGAACAAGAATTATTAAAACGTGATGACATTGATATTCTTCAATTATCCATTACAGATTCAGAAAGTGCTGATCCATCGGCTATGATGATGGGTGGCGGAGGCGGTGCATTAATGTACCTAATCTTTGATGACGAAATGGAAAACTTCCCAGAAGTAAGAGAAGAAATTGAAGACTATGTGTTTAACATCGGTCAATCCGGAGAATGGAAATCACAAAACTTTAGTACATCAGCTATGTCTTCAAATGAAGTAAGCTACACGTTATACAGCGAAGATTTAAATGATTTAATGACGGCTGTTAACCAAGTAGAAGATGCTTTAAAAGAAGTGGATAACTTAGAAGATGTAACGAGCGATGCGGAAGATCCATATGTTGAAAATGTGTTTAAAGTAGATCAAGAGCACGTATTGCAATATGGTTTAACTACTGCTCAAATCGTAATGGCTTTAAATAATTCTGGCACAAAAGAAGTGTTAACAACGGTTGAAAATGATGGAGATGAAATTGAAGTTATTGTTCAACGCGAAGCAAAAACGGCTCCAGAATCTTTAGAACAACTATTAGAAACGGAAATTCCAACAGCTACAGGAACTGCAATCCCATTATCTGAATTAGTAACTGTAGAAGAAGGAACAACTTTAAATACATTAAGTCGTTCAGCTGGTGAATATTATGCAACAGTTTCAGGTACGATTATTGGTGATGATATTTCGGTTGCAACATCTGAAGCAGATGAAAAAATCGAAAACCTTGACTTACCAAAAGGTGTAACGACTGGTGTAGCAGGTGTGGCAGCTGATATGGCTGAAACATTCACTCAACTAGGAATAGCCATGATTGCAGCAATCGGTATTGTTTACTTCATCTTAGTTGTAACATTCGGTGAAGGCTTAGCACCATTTGCAATTCTATTCTCATTACCATTTACTGTAATTGGTGCGTTCCTTGGATTATTTATTACAGGACATACGATTTCTGTCCAAGTAATGATGGGTCTATTAATGTTAATCGGTATCGTTGTAACAAACGCAATCGTACTTGTAGACCGTATTATTCATATGGAACGTGATGGTTTATCCATGCGTGAAGCTATTCTTGAAGCGGGTGCAACTCGTTTACGTCCAATCTTAATGACGGCAATCGCAACAATCGGTGCTATGTTACCAATGGCAATTGGTATTGGTGGTGGCGGAGGTCTTATGTCTGCAGACCTTGCAATCACTGTTATCGGCGGTTTATTAAGTTCAACACTATTAACTTTAGTCATCGTTCCAATTGTTTACGAAACGCTTTCTAAAATGTTAAAGAAAAAACGTAACGAAATTCGAGAAGATTAATACGAAGTAAGAAGGTGTCCCTTTATGGGTCACCTTTTTTAATAAATAGAAAAGCCGAGAACCTATCGTTCCCGACTTCAATTCTTATATTATTTTTGAATAAACATTTGTGTCCAGTAGTTACCATCTGCAACATAACCTACACCAATGTGGGTGAAATTTCTATTTAAAATATTTGCTCGATGGCCTTCGGAATTCATCCATGCTTTTACTACTTCTGAAGCTGTTCTTTGCCCTTGAGCAATATTTTCACCAGCAGATTTATATGTAATACCGTAGTTTTTCATCATTGTAAATGGTGATCCATAAGTCGGACTAGTATGGCTGAAATAGTTTTTGTCTGCCATATCTTGTGATTTATGTTCCGCTACTCTAGCAAGCTCCCAATCACTTTTTAAAGCAGGTAGACCTGCATTGGCACGTTCTACATTTACAAGTCGTACAACTTCTTGTTCTACTGCTTGTCCTTCTTGTTCAGGTACGTTAATTTTTTGACCTGGGTAAATTAAGTTAGGATTCGCTAACTGTGGATTCGCATCGATTAATTCTTGCACTCCAGTTTTAGTTTTCACTGCAATCTTCCATAGGGAATCTCCTGACACTACTGTATATGAATTAGCCGCTAAAGCGGTTGCTGGTATTAATAGAGATGCTCCAAGAACAGTAGCGATAACGCCTTTTTTCAAGTTTTTAAACATCGATATATACCTCCTGTTTTATGTATTTTTATAGTACAAGAGATTAATAGAGAAAATCATTAATAAAATTATGGATAGATTATTACGAAACTGTTTCAAAGAAAGTATTTTGACCTATCACTCTATATACATTCTTATTTTTCCAATATTCTTTTCCGTTAAATTTGATACCATTTTGTAATAGGAAAATTTTTCGGTTGGAAATTGGCAACCAATTAAAAATTTAATTGGCAAAAAATGAATAGTTTTTAGAAATTATGTCTATGATAAAAGTAAGCTAGATAGGTATATTCTTTTCAAATTGTCATTTTAAAAAGTTAATCCTATCCATAACTTGAACATAAATAGGAATCTATGAATCTTTCTCTAGATTCATTTTTTGATGAAACGACTGTTTATATAATATGATGGGGATGGGGTGATGGAATGAAAACGAGAATATATTTAAATAACCCTCAATTCATAATGGGGACTACATTAAAAGATCAAGAAGAACCTGAACAAAATAACATGGCTTTACATGTATGTGAAAAGGTCGATAATGTACTGAACAATCGATTAAAATTAGCATCTTTTTTAAATTGTGATGTGGAAGACTTCGTTTGTGCTAATCAAACCCATAGTGCCAATGTCCATCATGTCACTGTGGAAGATAAGGGTAGGGGGGCAAGAAGTGTAGATGATGCGATTTCTAACACGGATGCCCTTTATACGTATGAACCGAATACACTGCTCTGTACCTTTACAGCAGATTGCGTACCAGTTATTTTTTATAATGAAACAACCGGACTTATTGGAGTTATACATTCTGGATGGCAGGGGACTATTAAAGAAATTACATTAAAAGTATTCGACCACTTAATTAATAACGAACAAAATGACCCGAATGATATAAAGGTCATACTTGGACCTGCTATAAGTCAAGATCGATTTGAAGTTGATGAAGATGTTTACAAAAAGTTCAAGGATTTAGGTTACGCCGATGAGTTTATTTATTTTAAAGATGAAACAAACAAATACCATATCGATAACCAACAAACTGTAAAAAAACAATGTGAACTAGTTGGAATTCCATCGAAAAACGTTAAAGTGGATTTAACATGTACTTTCCATCATCCAGATGGCTTTTCCTATCGAGAAAATAAAAAATCAGGAAGACATTTAAGTTTTATTATGAAAAAAGGAAACTAATGATCATTTCTTGGCTGAACTACTTCGTTAAAGTAAACGAAGTAGTTTTCTTATTGAAAAATGTCGTTTTATAGTTATTATTCATGAATGATCCTATAGAAAACATATATTATTTTACTCTAGCATTTCTAAGGGGGCTATGTATTGCTCATTCATGTTGTCCGTTCTGGCGAGTCGCTTTGGGAAATTGCGAATCAATATAATGTCTCGATAAATGCAATTCAACAAATAAATCAATTACCGGATTTAAACAAATTGTTAATAGGGCAGGCTTTAGTCATCCCAACAGCTGTAGAAACACACACCATTCAAGCAGGGGAAACTTTATGGTCCATCGCCCAACGGTACAGTATTCCGATTCAATCTATTTTAACTATTAATCAAATAACGAACCCAAATCTTTTGTATCCAGGCGTTACAATATACATTCCACCAATCATCCACTATGTCCAATCAGGTCAAACACTATATCAAATAGCCAATCAATATGGTACAATGATCCAATCCATCCTTAACGCTAATTCATTACAAAATCAAAACCTCATTTACATCGGGACACCATTAATTATTCCAAGAAGAAAACCTTTAATTGAAGTCAATGCATATACTTATCAAAAGGATGAAGAAGCAGCTCAAACCGTCAATGAAATAGGTTATTTGCTCACCTACTTAAGCCCATTTGCCTATTTGATTAAAGAAGATGGTACATTAGAGCCCTTTGAAGATGTATTGATGATAGACGCTGCTAACTCCCAGAATGTAACCCCTATGTTAGCTATTACGAATTTATCCACAACATCTACTGGCACAAACTTAGCTAATACTATTTTATCCAATCCTGAACTGCGTGAAAAACTGATTTCAAATGTACTTCAATTGATGGATGAAAAGGGCTATAAAGGGTTAAATATCGACTTTGAATATGTTTTACCGGAGGATCGGGAAAACTATAACCAATTTCTTCAATTGGCTGTTGATCGATTGCATCCTAGGGGTTATTTTGTTTCTACCGCTGTCGCACCTAAAACAAGTGGAGAACAGGAAGGCTTATTATATACTGCCCATGATTATGAAGCCCATGGAAGAATAGTGGATTTCGTTATTCTTATGACCTATGAATGGGGGTGGAGAGGGGCTTCCCCACAAGCGATATCTCCAGCCAACCAGATGCGAAGGGTTGTGGAATACGCCCTTTCTGTTATGCCAGCTAATAAAATTTATTTAGGCTTTCAAATTTATGCAAGGGATTGGAAAATCCCTCATGTTGAAGGTGCAACGGCTGAAACCTTTAGTCCTCAAGAAGCCATTAGACGTGCTACCCAATATAATGCAACGATTCAATACGATAATACCGCCCAATCTCCATTTTTCCGCTATGTTGATGAACAAGGACAAGGGCATGAAGTATGGTTTGAAGATGCACGTAGCGCCCAAGCAAAATTTGACATGGTTAAACAGTATAACTTAAGAGGAATTAGTTATTGGGCATTAGGCTATGATTATCCACAAAATTGGGCTTTATTAAATTCCAACTTTGCCATTCGAAAAGAATAAACTATGAATTATTAAAGGGAAATCATCAAATATGAAATATTTTTAGCTGGAATCAGGCATAAAAAAATTTGCCTCATCCAGCTTTTTTAATGTTTTTAACAATTTAAACAGGGGATCCATTGGAAAAATCAGTAACACATTTCAAAACTTTGATTATCCTATAAAGAATGCAATTTACAAAAAAGCATATCCAGCGGTTTTTATTTCGTTGGAGGATAGGAGTCACATGAAAAGATTATTACTTTTTCTTTCAATGGTAACCTTTGTTTTTTTAGTTGGTTGTAGTACTTCCGATTCAAAGGAAGAATCTAAAGAATCGAAGAATGAAGAAACAACTACTGAAACGAAAACAGATTCTAAGATTGAAACTGAAACTAAGACCGGTACTTCTTCAAACAGTGAGACTACTGCTCCGAGTACAGATGAAGAGTTTGCTCAAGCCTTTTCAGATTACTTAGATGAAATGATGTTACTAGCAGTAGAAGAAGAAAGAATTATCGGTTTATATGATAGTGTAACCGGTGTAAATTATACGAATGATGAAGCTTTATATTATACCCTTTTAGATGAAGTCATTCCTGGCTATCGTCAATTTGTTGCGGACTTAGAAGCAATTATGCCGGAAAACAAGGAAATTCAAGCTCTCCATGAAAAGTATATTGAAGCAGCCAATATTCAATATAATTCCTTTACTTTAATGATTTCCGCTATAGAACAGCAAAGTATGGACACAATGACTGAAGCGAATCAAGGTTTGGATGAAGCAAGAAGGTTGCTTAGAGAATGGTTATATCAAGTAGATGAGTTTTCAATAAAAGCAGGAATTCCGTTAGAGTAAAAAATGCGTACACAACACTAGTTGTTGTGTATTTTTTTGTGATAAAAAACGATTCCTAAGCCATATTAAAAAGGAATCCAATCGAAAGGAGAACTTCTTATGGGAAGAGATGATAGTAAAAGCAAAGGTACAAATAAAGCTTCCTTACCACAAACACCAAAAACAGAAAAAATTGCTCCTGGTAAGATGCGAGAAGAAGTTGCTCAAGAGTTAGATGAACTTCACCATTTAGTTGAAAATACGAAACATAACACTCGAAACAAAAAATAGGAGGGATTCAATTGGACTACAATCGTGCCCAAGAAATATATGCTTCCCCAAAGGAATATGAAGTCAGCTATAATGGTGTTTCCGTGTGGATCGATAAACTTCATGACGATGGGAAGACGGCTACTGTTATTTACGACGTTCCCTCGAAGAACGTTCTGAAGTAGCCATTTCAGAACTTAAAGAGGAGTACCTCGTTCAATAAAGAATCATCCCACTGGATTATAGTATCTAGTGGGGCGATTCTTTTCATACTCAGAAACACTCACTCAAGATTCATTTAAAGTCCATACCTTTTTTAAAGTTTGTCTGAATAAGTGATCTAACTTCTCCGTAGAATTCTTCTGTTCTTCCGTTACCGTCTGAATATAACTTTTTATACGCATACATTCATCTTTTATATAATGATTCAAAACGGGAATGGGTTCTATTAATTCGATTCCTACCTCTGAATTCCTTCGATTCAACAGTTGTTCCACTTCCCATTTCGCTTTTTTATTGTCCATCATAGGCAGCAATTCTAAAATGGCGATAGGGGGAACTGTTTGGAACTTTTCAATCCATCTACAGGCCAGTAAAGACTTAATGGCATAAAGATAGATTTTAACTTTCACTGTAGAACGTTGAAGATATGTTTTGTAGTTATTATTCGCTACATTCAAATAGTGATGTAGGCTAGCAGTCGATGAAAACACATCTGATTGCATGTATTTGATAAGCTAAAACTGAGCCACCATCGCAGTTGAAAAGTGAGCCACTTTTATATGAAAATAATCCTAACT